>JBKPPN010000281.1:0-24203 GCA_046733575.1 Candidatus Methylomirabilota bacterium
CGCTGGTGAAGATCTACAACGGCAACGCCGTGCTGCAGACGAGCCCGTTCCCCAACGCCACCAAGGGATACGTGGCCGTGCCGGGCTTCCCCCGGCAGGATCTGGCCAAGGCCAGGGAGTTCCTGGCCAGGAGCGCCCATCCGAACGGCGGCGTCGAGCTGGAATACGTGTACGTCCAGGGGCTCGAGGAGGAGCGCAAGATGGGGCTCGTCCTCATCGACAACCTCGGCAAGCTCAACCTGAAGGTGAAGATGACGCCGATGACGTGGCCGAACATGGTCGCGCGCGGCTCGAAGGTCGAGACCTCACCCGATTTCCTCGCCGTGTTCACCACGCCGGTCTCGACCGATCCCGACGCGGTGGCGTACCAGTACCACAAGAACTCCTTCGGCAAGTACTACGCCTCGCACTTCTACTCCAACGACGCGGTGTGGGCCCTCATCGACAAGGCCCGCACGACCACGAAGTGGGAGCAGCGCGCGCCGCTCTACGCCGAGATCCAGAAGCGGATCGCCGACGACGCGCCCGAGATCTTCGGCATGCTGATGAACCGGCGCTGGGGCATGCGCGATCACGTGAAGGGCTTCGTCTTCAGCCCCGTGCGGTTCACGGGCGAGGTCGACCTCTACCCGCTGCAGATCGCCGGGAAGTAGTCCGCGCGGCCGAGGAGCCTCGCGGTGGCCGCGTACGTCGTTCGCCGCCTCGCGTTCCTCGGCCTCATGCTGTTCGGGCTGCTCTGCCTCACCTTCGTCATTTCTCACGTCGCGCCGGGCGACCCGGCGCGACTCGCGGCGGGTCCCGACGCCAGCGCGTCCATGGTGGAGACGCTGCGTGCGAAGTACGGGCTCGATCAGCCGCTGCCCGTCCAGTTCTGGCGGTATCTCGCAGGCGTGGTGCGCGGCGACCTCGGCGACTCGCTGCGCACGCGCCAGACCGTGCGCGACGATCTCGTCCGCTTCCTCCCCAACAGCCTGGAGCTCGTCACGCTCGCGCTGCTCCTCGCCGTCGCGCTCGGCGTGCCGCTCGGCGTGCTGTCGGCGGTGTACAAGGACGGCTGGATCGATCACCTGACGCGCGTCATGTCGGTCTCCGGCGTGGCGATTCCCGCCTTCTGGCTGGGTCTGATGCTGCAGCTGCTCGTCGCGCTCCATCTCGGCTGGCTGCCGCTCGGTGGTCGCCTGAACCTGGTGACGCCGCCGCCGCCGCCGATCACGCACCTGCTCCTGGTGGACGCGCTGCTGCGCGGGCAGTGGACGACGTTCGTCGACGCGCTCCAGCACGCCGTCCTGCCCGTCGCGGTGCTCTGCTTCCCCGCCCTGGCGTCCATCCTGCGCGTGAACCGCGCGGAGATGATCGAGACGCTGCGGCAGGACTACATCGTCAACGCACGGGCGCAGGGGCTGTCGGGCGTCGTGGTCGTCGCGAAGTACGCGCTGCGGAACGCGATGCTCCCGACGCTCGCGATGATCGGCCTGCGCTACGGCTGGATGCTGGGCGGCACGGTGCTGGTGGAAACCGTGTTCGACTGGCCGGGCATCGGCCTCTACGCGGTGAACGCCGCGGCGTCGTCGGACTTCCAGCCCATCATGGGCGTGACGCTCGTCCTCGGCCTCAACTTCATGCTCGCCAACCTCCTGGTGGACCTCGCCTACGGGTGGATCGATCCACGCGTGCGTCGCGGCGCCATGGCGTGAGCACGCTGGTCTCGCCGCCGCGCGCGACCACCGCGACGTCGCCCCTCGCCGCCTGGTGGGAGGAACGCCGCAGCGCTGCGCGCGAGGCGCGACGCTACGCACGTGTCTTCCTGCGCAGCGCCTCGTCGGTCACCGGATTGCTGCTCGTGGTCGCGTTTCTCGTGCTCGCCGCGATCGGCCCGTGGATCGTCCCGTACCCGGAGGACGCGCGCGGCGCCGTCCATCTCGACGCCAAGCTCGCCTCTCCCAGCGCGGCGCATCCCTTCGGCACGGACGAGGTCGGCAGCGACGTCTACACGCGCGTCGTCATGGGAGCGCGCCTCTCGCTCACGATCGGGCTCATCATCACCGGGCTCGCCGCGCTGATCGGCATCCCGCTCGGCGTGGCGGCGGGCTACTCCACGGGCGCGGCGGGCGAGATCATCATGCGCGTCACCGACGTGTTCCTGTCGGTGCCCGCCCTCGTGCTCGCCATCGCCATCGTCGGCGCGCTCGGTCCCGGCATCGTGAACGCCGTCGTCGCCATCGCGCTGGTGTGGTGGCCGGGCTACGTCCGGCTCGTGCAGGGCAAGACGCTCGCCCTCCGTCAGGAGGTCTTCGTCGAGTCCGCGCGCGCGATGGGCGCCGGCCGCACCCGCATCGCCCTCGTCCACGTCCTCCCGAACTGCGTCTCGCCCATCGTCGTCAAGACGAGCATGGACATGGGCAGCGCCATCCTCACCGCCGCCAGCCTCGGCTTCGTCGGCCTCGGCGCCCAACCCCCGTACCCCGAATGGGGCGCCATGATCAGCCACGGCCGCAATTACCTTCCCACCTGGTGGTGGTACTCCGCCTTCCCCGGTCTCTTCATCTACTTGACCGTCCTCGGCTTCAACCTCCTCGGCGACGGCCTCCGCGACATCCTCGACCCGAAAACCCGAAGCGGGTGAGCTCCACTCGATCGACTGCTCGGACGCCACCGCCGTACACGCGGATTGTGGGCGCGGGGGCTCGGAGCCACGCGAACAATCGAGAACCAGCATCAGCAGCGCGCCGGCTCCGGCGCCCGAGGCGCCGGGCGCGAACGACGAACCGCTAAAACGTCACCGGCAACCGAGCCAGCCCGCGCAGCGTGAGCGACATGCGGAACTCGGGCCGGTCCGTGGCGAGGGCGAGATTCGGGAACCGACGCACCAGCGTGCCGAGCGCGATCTGGCCCTCGACCCGCGCCAGCGGCGCGCCCAGACAGAAGTGGATCCCGAACCCGAACGCGACGTGCCGGTTCTCGCGGCGCCCGAGATCGAGCCGATCCGGCTCCGCGAAGTGCGCCGGATCACGGTCCGCCGCGCCGAGAAACGGCATGACCATCTCGTCCGCGGGGATGACGCGATCGCCGATCTTCAGTTCCTCGCTCGTCACGCGCGCCGTCCGCTGTACCGGCCCGTCGTAACGCAGGAGCTCCTCGACGGCGGTGGCGATCAGCCGCGGGTCCTCGCGCAGACGCCGGAGCTGATCGGCATTGCGCAGGAGCGCCAGCGTGCCGTTGCCGATGAGGTTCACCGTCGTCTCGTGCCCGGCGACCAGGAGCAGGATGCACGTGGCCAGCATCTCCGTCTCGCTGAGACGGTCGCCCGCCTCCTCGGCCGCGATGAGTGCCGACAGCATGTCCTCGCGCGGCGCCTTGCGGCGCTCCGCGATCAGATCGCGGAAGTACTCCGCCAGCGCGTGACGCGCGACCGCCCCGCGCTCCGCCACGTCGGACTGCGGGCCGAACAGCACCGCGTCGAGACTGCGCGCAATGTCGAGGCCCCAGGACTTGAAGCGATCGCGATCCGCCACCGGCACGCCGAGCAGCTCGCAGATCACGATGACGGGGATCGGGTACGCGAACTCGTCGATGAGGTCCATCTCGTGCCGCCCGTCGAGACGCGCCAGGAGATCGTCCACGATCGTCTGGACGCGCGGCCGCAGCTGCTCGACCACGCGTGGGGTGAAGGCCTTGTTGACCAGACCGCGCAGCCGGGTGTGATCGGGCGGGTCGCGGTCGAGCATCGACTGACCGATGGTGGGCGGGTTGGTGATCCCGAAGCGCTGCGCGATCACCGCGGGGATCGCTTCCTTGGCCAGCCGTGCGTCGCGCAGCGAGAACAGGACGTCGTCGTAGCGGGTGAGGACCCAGAAGCCGAGCGGACTCTGGTGGACGGGATCCTCGGTGCGCAGGCGATGGTACATGGGGTACGGATTCGCCACGAATTCCGGGTCCATCGGGTTGAACACGACGCCAGCCATCGCCGCCTCCGGCAGGGGGGTTGCCGCTCACGATACCGCGTCAGCGGCACGGATCTTGATATTTCGTCACGCATGAACGTCATCGAGATCGTTGATCGTCTCGCCGAGCGAGAGCCCGTGGACCTGCCGTTCATCAGCCTCTACGTCAGCACGCTGCCCGACGACACGGGCCGCGACCACTACGAGGCCACGATCCGGAAAGAGTTGCACGCGCGCGCCCGCACGTTCGCGCCCCACTCGCCGGAACGCGCCAGCTTCGACCGCGACGTCGAGCGGATCCTGGACTACCTGCGCGGCGCGGTGGATCCCTCCGCGAACGGGGTGGCGGTGTTTGCGTGTGCCGGCGACGGCGACTTCTTCGAGGCCGTCCAGCTGCCCATGCCGATCGAGCGCCACCAGCTGTTCGTGGATCGGCGTCCGCATCTCTACCCTCTCGCGCGGTTGCACGACCAGTACCGTCGCTACGCTGCGGTCGTCGCGGACACGCATACCGCGCGGATCTTCGTGTTCGGCGCCGGGCAGACCCAGCGCGCCGAGCGCGTCGACGCGCAGCGCACCGTGCACCGCCACATGGCGGGCGGCTGGTCGCAGGCCCGCTATCAGCGACGGATGGACAACTTCCAGGCCCAGCACGCCCGCGAGGTGGCCGGGACGCTGGAGCGCATCGTCCGCGAGGACGGCATCGAGCAGATCGTCCTCGCGGGCGACGAGCCGATGCTCACCGTGCTCCGCGATGCCCTGCCCAATCCCGTCGCGGCGAAGGTGATCGACGAGATGAGCCTCGACGCCGACGCGCCCGAGCACGAGGTGCTGGAGTCGACGCTCGCCGCCGTGCGCGTGCAGGATGCGATCACCGACGCCGAGAAGGTGGAGCGTCTCGTGGCCGAGTACCGCGGCGGCGGACTCGCCGTCGTCGGACTGCAGGACACGCTCAGCGCGTTGACCAACGGTCAGGTCGACGAGGTACTCCTCGCGGGCCGTCGCGCCGAACTGAAGAACGACGACGGCAGTCCGGCCCCCGCCATGGCCGATGAGATCGTGGTGATGGCCCGGCAGACGGGCGCACGGGTCACGATCGTCGAGGACGCCGCGCTGCTCGAGGAGATGGGCGGCGTGGGGGCCTTCTTGCGTTACCGTCTCGACACCCGGAGGGCCGCCTGATGAGTAACAAGAACCGCGTGAATCCCGATCACTACAAGCTGGCGGGACGCGATCCGCAGGGCGAGACGATCCGTCACGATCGCGCGCGTCAGATGCTGACGACCCAGCGCAGCCGCTCGCGTGGCGCGAACATGATCCCCGGCGGCGACCACGAGGTCGGCGCGATGGCGGCGAAGCAGGGAATGAAGTCGGGCAGCAAGAAGGCGGCGACGTCGCATTACGGCACGCGCGCCATGCCCTCCACGCGGGGCGCGGCGGGCGCCTTCGGTCGTGAGCCGGGCAGTGAGCCGCGCGTCAAGCGGAAGAAGAGCACGACGACGTCGAAGCGCGCCGCGAAGAGCGCGTCCTCCACGCGCCCGAAGGCGCGCGGCAAATCGAAACGCGCCGCGTGACGCCGCCGGCTCGGGCGACGCGGCCGAGCCGCGTCGCCCTGGACTCAGCTAGGCGGCCGCGCGGACGTTGGTGAGGCGGGGCAGGACGTCGCGCTTGTAGAAATCGAAGAACCCTTTCTGATCCCGGCCGACCTGGTGGATGGAGACGTGGTCGTAGCCGGCGTCGGCGTACTTCTGGATCGCCTGGATGTGCCGCTGCGGGTCGTTGCCGCACACGATCTCCTTCGCGATCGCGTCCTCCGTGACGAGCTTGGCCGCCGCCTCGAAGTGTGAGGGCAGGGGGAGCTCCCACGAGAGCGGGCTCGGGATCACGGAGTTCGGCCAGACCTCGTGCGCGGTGCGCCGCGCTTCCGCCTCGCTGCTGGCCCAGCAGACGGTGACCTCGGCGTAGCGCGGCTTGTTCTTCCCCCCGGCCTTCTCGAACGCCTTGATCAGGTCCGCGCTCGGCGTGGTGCCGACCATGCCATCCCCGAGCTGTCCCGCGATCTCGGCGCTGCGCGGTCCGCCGACGGCGATGTGGATCGGAGGCAGCTGCTCGGGCAGGGAGTAGATACGGGCGTTCTCCACCACGTAGTGGCGGCCGCGATGGTTCTGCAGGCCGCCCTTCCACATCTGGCGGATGACCTCGATCGCCTCTTCCAGCATCTCCTGGCGCACGTGAGTCGCGGGCCACTGCGTGCCGACGACGTGCTCGTTCAGCGCTTCCCCGGTGCCCACGCCGAGGAAGAACCGCCCGGGCATGAGCGTGGCCGCGGTCGCGGCGGCCTGCGCGATGATGACGGGATGGATGCGCAGAGTGGGGCACGTGACCGCGGTGCCGAGCTCGAGGCGCTCCGTCGCCTGCGCGATGGCCCCGATGACGCTCCACACGAACGGGCTCTGCCCCTGCGCGTCGACCCAGGGATGGAAGTGGTCCGAGATCATCGCGAAGCTGAACCCGGTGTCCTCCGCCATGCGCGCGTACCGCACGAGGTCCGGCGCGGGATGCTCCTCACTCGACAGCTTGTAGCCGATCTTCGCCATCGTTCCCTCCTCGGCCCCGCCCACTGCGAGGCATGTGCCACCGACCCCCCGCGCGGGCTGCGCTGTGCGGGCGCACGCGGTTCGGCGCGTCACCCGGTGTTCGGGGAAGGTCCGTTTTCGAGGCGATCGTGCCCTTGACCGACGGCGACAAAGCTCGTAGGGTCAAAGGCCCGATCGATGTGGCCATCAACTATTTACCGAAGGGGACGAGCATGCTGAGACTGGGCGACGTCGCTCCCGACTTCACCGCCGACACCACCGCGGGCCCGATCAAGTTCCACGAGTGGATCGGCAACAACTGGGCCATCCTGTTCTCCCACCCGCGCGACTTCACGCCGGTCTGCACGACCGAGCTCGGCTACGTGGCCAAGCTCAAGCCGGAATTCGAGAAGCGCAACGTGAAGCCGATCGGCCTCTCGATCGATCCCGTCGAGTCGCACAAGGGCTGGGCGGAGGACATCAAGGAGACGCAGGGCACGGCCGTCAACTTCCCGATCATCGCCGACCCGCAGCGCAAGGTCGCCGACATGTACGGGATGATGCATCCCAAGCACGACGAGGTCTACACGGTGCGGACGGTGTTCGTCATCGACCCGCAGAAGAAGATCCGGCTGATGATCACCTACCCGCAGACGGCGGGCCGGAACTTCGACGAGATCCTGCGCGTGATCGACTCGCTCCAGCTCACCGACGCCTACAAGGTGGCGACGCCGGTGAACTGGAAGAACGGCGAGGACGTCATCATCGTCCCCGCGGTGACCGACGACGAGGCGAAGAGCCGCTTCCCCAAGGGCTGGAAGGCACTCAAGCCCTACCTCCGCCTCACACCCCAGCCGAATCGGTAGACATCGGGGGCCTCACGGCCCCCGGATTCCGCCGAACCTTCACGCTCGAGGCGGCGCGGCGAAGCCGCGCCGCCCGTCGGGTCACGGGACGTCCTCTGGTCCCTGGTCCACGTGGGCGCGATAGAACCGTAGCAGGCGATCGCGGTCCAGTCGGGGGAGCTCGTCGATCCACGTCCAGGCCAGGATCGCGATCGGGGTCTTGATCTTCGGGTCGGGGGCGACGACCATCTTCACCTTGCCATTCTTCGCGTGCGGGAACGTCGTGTAGAGCTGGCGGAGCTGCTTCACGAGGTCCGGACAGGGCTTGTCGCAGCGATAGAGCAGCACGATCCCGCCGTGCTCGAGGTTGTGGACGTACTCCTCGGGCGGGAGGGGACGGTCGTACATCGTCCAGTCCGCCCACGTCTCGCCCCAGTGCTGACCCGACGTCGGCGGGTACGTCGCGTAGACGCCGCGGTCGCCCATGGGGATGTGCACCTGTCCTGCGTCGGGCATCTGTCGGCCCTGCGCGATGGCGCGCGGCGCGACACCGAGGACGATCACGGCGACGAGGACGAGCACGCGGAGGGCCATGACGCCGGATTCTATCGGAAGGAGCGCGCGGTATCATGCGGACATGCCCGAGCGCGTGCTCGTCGTGACGGGTTTCGAGCCGTTCGGTCCGCACAAGGAGAATCCCTCGCAGGAGCTCGCCCGCGCCGTGGACGGTCGTCGCATCGGCGATCACGTCGTGCGCGGCGCGGTGCTGCCCGTGCACCATGCCGATGCGGCGGGCGAGGTGACCGCGCTCCTCGCCGCCACCCAGGCGGACGCGATCGTCCACCTCGGACTGGCCAACGGTCGGGCCCGCGTGGCGCTCGAGCGCGTCGCCGTCAACGTGCTCGATTACACGATCCCCGATAACGCGGGACGCCGGATCGTCGGCGCGCCGTGCGCGGCCAACGGTCCCGCCGCCTACTTCAGCACGCTGCCCCTCACCGCGATGCTCTCGGTCCTGACCGCGGAAGGTGTGCCCGCGTACGTCTCGCACACCGCGGGCACGTACCTCTGCAACCAGACCATGTACGGGACGCTGCACGCGCTGGCCGCTGTGCCCGATGCGCCCCGCGCCGGACTCGTGCACGTGCCGTCGCTGCCGTCCATGGTGGCGGCGTCCGGACTCGACGAACCGAGCATGGAGTTCGGCCTCATGCTGCGCGCCGTGAACGCCATCCTGGACGTCGTGGCCGCCGACGTGGCGCGCGGGTGAGCGACGTCGAGCGCCGCGTCCTCGAGGGCGTGAGCCGCGCCATGGGACGCTTCGCCATGCTGCGTCCCGGCGACCGCGTCGCCGTGGCCGTGTCGGGCGGCAAGGACAGCCTGTGCCTGCTCCACGCGATGGCGACGCTGCGCCGGCGCGCGCCGTTCCCCTGGGACCTGGTCGCCGTGACGGTGGAGCAGGGCAAGTTCCGCGCGCCGATCCGCGCGCTCCAGAGCGAGATGGAGGCGGTCGGGGTGGAGTGGATCGTGCGCGACGAGCCGGCAACCTTGCGCCTCGTCGCCAACGGCGTGGCCCACGGCTGCGACGTGTGCAGCCGTCACCGCCGTCGGTCGCTCTACCAGATCGCGGACGAGCTCGGCTGCACGGTGCTGGCCCTCGGGCACACCGCGGACGATTGCGCGGAGTCGCTCCTGCGCAACGTCCTGTTCAATGGGCGCATCGCCTCGCTGCCGCCGGTGGCGGAGTCGCGCAAGGGACGGCTGCGGTTGATCCGACCCCTGGTGTACGTCAGCGAGGCGCTGACGACGGCGTTCGCGCGGGAGCGCCGCGTCACGACGGTGCCGTGCGTGTGCGGCGAGCGCGATGGCGTCCGTCGCGAGATCCGGAATTTCCTCGACACGCTGCGGGAGCGGCACGTCGGGGTGGCGGAGTCGATCACCGCCGCGCTGGGCAACGTCAACCCGTACACGCTGGCGGATCCCGCGCTCTGCAAAGACGGGGCGGACGTCTCCCCCGCGTTCGCCGAAACCATCGAGTAAGTCCCGTGCACCGACCCGCGGAGGCGGGTACGCCGGCGCGTCTCGCGGCGCTGTCGCTCACCGCCCTCGGGATCGTCTTCGGCGACATCGGCACCAGCCCGCTGTACGCCTTCAAGGAATGCTTCGATCCCTCCCACGGCATCGTCCTCACGCCCGCCGCCGTGTACGGCGTGCTGTCCCTCATCATCTGGGCGCTCACCGTGATCGTGAGCGTCAAGTACGTCGTGTTCATCATGCGGCTCGACAACCGCGGTGAAGGCGGGATCCTCGCGCTCCTCGCCCTGATCCTGTCGCTCCGGCCTCGGGCCTCGGGTGCGGCGCGTCGCGCGCTCGTGGGGCTCGCGCTCTTCGGCGCCGCGCTGCTCTACGGCGACGGCGTCATCACGCCCGCCATCTCCGTCCTCAGCGCGGTGGAGGGCGTCAGCATCGCGACCCCCGCGTTCCACCACTGGGTCGTGCCGCTGACGCTCGTGATCCTCTTCGCCCTCTTCCAGGTGCAGCGGTGGGGGACGGCGCGCGTGGGCGGGATCTTCGGCCCCATCATGCTCGTCTGGTTTCTTTCCATCGGCGTGCTGGGCGCGATGGAGATCGTGACGGCGCCGGCGGTGCTGCACTCGCTCAATCCCGTCTACGGTCTCGCCTTCCTGGTCGAGCACGGCGCGGTCGGCTTTCTCGTGCTGGGCGCCGTCGTGCTCGCCGTCACCGGCGCGGAGGCGCTCTACGCGGACATGGGCCACTTCGGACGTCGACCGATCCGCCTCGTGTGGTTCGCCGTCGTCTTCCCCGCGCTCCTCCTCAACTATCTCGGGCAAGGCGCGCTCGTGCTGCGTGATCCCGACGCGGTGCGGAGTCCGTTCTACCTGCTCGCGCCGGAGTCGCTGCGGCTGCCGCTCGTCGTGGTGGCCACCGTGGCCACCATCGTCGCGTCGCAGGCCCTGATCTCGGGGGCGTTCTCGCTCACGCAGCAGGCCATCCAGCTCGGGTACGCCCCGCGCGTGACGATCGTGCACACGTCGTGGAAGCAAGTCGGGCAGATCTACGTGCCGGAGGTCAACGGCATGCTGACCGTCGGGTGCCTGGCCCTCGTGCTGGGCTTCCGGTCGTCGAGCGCGCTCGGCGCGGCGTACGGGATCGCCGTCACGGGGACGATGGCCATCACGACGGTGCTGTTCTACGTCATCGCGCGCGCTCGCTGGCACTGGTCGGCGCTGCGGGCAGGGTTCGTGGCGGGCGCGTTCCTCGTCGTCGACCTCGGGTTCTTCGCGGCCAATGTCATCAAGATCGAGCGGGGCGGGTGGGTGCCGCTCGCCATCTCGGCGGGCGTGTTCACGGTGTTCACGACGTGGGCGCGCGGCTCCGAGCTCCTGCGCCAGCGCTTCGCCGCGGGAGGCCGCCCGCTCGACGAGTTCATCGACCAGCTCGAGCGGACCCGCACGATCCGCGTGCCCGGCACCGCGGTGTTCCTGACGCCCAACGTCGGCATCGCGCCGCTGCCGCTCGTCTATCATCTCCGCCACAACAAGGCCATGCAGGAGGAGGTCATCCTGCTCTCCGTGGTGACGGAGGACGTCCCGTACGTGCCGGAGAGGAAGCGATTCGTGTCGGAGCCGCTCCGCGCCGGCTTCTTCCGCGTGACCGCGACGTACGGGTTCATGGAGCGGCCCGACATCGAGCGCGTGGTGCGGGAGTGCTGTCACCACGGCATGCGCGCCGACGTCGAGGAGACGACGTACTACCTGGGCCGCCCGCAGCTCCTGCCCACCGGCCCGGCCCCCATGATGCGATGGCGCAAGCACCTCTTCGCCTTCATGCGGCGCAACGCCAGCTCCGTGACCGACTTCTTCGGTCTGCCGCCCCAGCGCGTGGTCGAGATCGGCGCGCGCATCGAGCTCTGACACGCGCCGACGTCACTCGCTGGCGTCGGTCTTGCCTCGGTCGTACATAGCCTGACGAGGGAGGAATGCCATGGGCGGCGACGAGCGTGACGCGCGGGAGCACGAGGAGCGCGAGCGGCGGCATTCGAACGAGCGTCGGACGGGATGGCGCGGCCCGAAGGGCGAGCGGCCCACGGAACAGGACGGCTACGTCGCTGCGCCCGACGAGGCGAAGACGGCAGAGCGGACGGAAGCCGACGACCGCGCGGCCGATTAGCCAACCTCGGAAGCGCTTCTCGGCGTGACGCGAGGGGCGGGGCGGCGGGGGCGTCGCGCCCCCGTGTCGATCACGACTTCCGCCGCAGGACCTTGGCGATCGCGTCCGGGGCGAAGCCCAGCTGCAGGAGCGCCCGGCCCGTGTCCCAGTACTCGCGGTAGCGGGCGATCCGGCCGTCGCGCAGCTCGAAGACGCTCATGCCGCGGAACTGCACGCGTCGTCCCTCGCTGCGCGGCACCGCGGCGGTGGCGGTGTAGCCGAACGTCCACTCGGCCGCCGCGCGTGTGGGCTCGTTGACGACCGTGTCCATCGGCCAGCGGTAGTCGCGCCCCTCGCGGAACATCCGCTGGAACATCCCGCGCAGGTTGGGCGCACCGGTGTGCTCGCCGTAGAAGTTGTCGACGTAGCTCGCGTCCGGAGTGAAGCAGGCGAGAAGCGCGTCGACGTCGTTGCGATTGAACGCGGCGGCGAAATCGTCAACGATGCTCATGGCCACGGAGTATACGGCAGCGCACCCGTCACGGCAGGAGTCAGACCGCCATGATCCGCTCGGTTCCCGGTCGCACCCCGCGCATCCATCCCGGCGCCTACGTCGACGTCGCGGCGCAGGTCATCGGCGACGTCGCCCTCGAGGAGGGGGCCAGCATCTGGCCCGGCGCGATCGTGCGCGGCGACCAGGAGGCATACGTCACGGTGGGGCGGAACACGAACGTGCAGGACCTGTCGCTGCTGCACGTGGCGCCCGGCGTGCCGTGCGTCGTGGGCGACAACGTCACGATCGGTCATCGCGCCGTGGTGCACGCGTGTCGCGTGATGAACAACTGCCGCATCGGCATCGGCGCCGTCGTGCTGGACGGCGCGGTGATCGAGGAGGGCGCGCAGGTCGGTGCGGGTGCGCTCGTGCCGCCCGGCAAGGTCGTCGAGGCGGGATGGCTCGTCATGGGCGTGCCCGCGCGTCCGGTGCGACGGATGAGCGCGGCGGAGCTGGACGACATCCGGCGCAACGCCCGCGAGTACGTCGAGCTGTGGCAGCGCGATTACGGCTTGCGTCCGGGCTTCGAGTACCCGCCCGTGCGCGTCGGACTCCACGCGCCGTGACGCGCGAATCCGCCGCCGATCAGACGTAAAGGCCGCGCGCCACTCCGCGCATGTCCATCTCGAACGCCAGATCGCTCACGGGCGGCCGGCTCAGATGCCAGTTCACGCCGTGGATGGCCGCCGCGCCCACCTTGTTGAGGATCGTGTCGGCCAGGAACGATTCGATGGGCTGCGCGGTGTAGACGTTGATGGCGGTGACGTCGGGCCAGTCCGCGCCGAGGGCATGCAGGCGATCGCGCATGACGCCGACGACGAACGCCGCCTTGTCCTTCATGGCCGCGGGTGACGTCTCGCCCACGCGCACGATGCCGGCGGCGTCGAGGGAGCGGTCCTGCATCTCGCCCGATCCGGCCACGACGAAGGTCGGCGTGCCGGGACCACCCGGCGCGGTGTACGCGAAGCCGTAGAGCGACGGCTCGCCCGGCGCGCCGACGACGGGCGCCACGTTGGTCCGCGCCACCGGATTCGCGCCATCGATGAGGATGTTCCACTCGGTGAGCAGCGCGCGGTAACCCTCGTTGAACGAGGCGAAGCCGTCGAAGCTCAACGCCTGCGCGATGCGCAGCTCGACCGCGCAGAGGGCCTGACGGGGTCGACCCTCGGCCCGCAGGTGCGCGTCGATGAGCTCGAAGCCCTTCTCGTACGGCATGGGCCGGCGGAGCGTGACGTGCACCACCTGGTAGCCGGCCACCGCGACCACGCCGGACGAGAACGGCGCGATGCCGGGAAGGAACTCGTACTGGCCCTTGATGCACGGTGATCGCATGGCTTCGCTCCTTGGCGGCGCGACGGCGCCGGAATCGCGCTCGATGGTACACCGGCGACCGTCCGACCCTCCGCCTCGGCGCGGGGACGGCCGTGTGACAGAATGAGCGCGGCGCGGCGCTCGGGCGCCGACACGAGAGGAGAGCCGGACATGCGGGAGCGGCAGCTCGGCGACATCGTCATCCATCGCATCATCGAGTCGGAGCGACCGGACTTCGACGCGGCGCAGTTCTTCCCTCACGTCACCGCCGAGGAGTGGGGACCGTATCGCGAGCGCCTCTCCGGCTGGGCCCTGGACACGGCCACCAACGGTCTCGTCTTCCCGATGCAGTCGTACCTGCTGCGGACGCGGCACCACACGATCCTCGTCGACACGTGCGTGGGCGACCACAAGCAGCGCGCGCGCCCGAACTGGAACATGACGACGAGCGGGGAGTTCCTCACGCGGTTCGCGGCCACCGGCGTGCGACCCGAGCAGGTGGACTACGTCGTGTGCACGCACATGCACAACGACCACGTGGGCTGGAACACGCGCTGGGAGAACGGCCGCTGGGTCCCGACGTTCCCCAATGCGAAGTACGTCATGTCCGAGACGGAGTGGGCGTACTGGTCGCGCCTGCACGAGGAGACGCCGCAGAACCAGATCGGCGACAGCGTGATCCCGATCGTCGAGGCGGGCCTCGCGCTGATGGTGAAGAACGACTACAGGATCAGCGACGAGGTCTGGCTCGAGTCGACGGCGGGGCACACGCCCGACCACGTCAGCGTGCGCTTTCGCTCCCGCGGCGCGGACGGCGTCATCACGGGCGACCTCATCCACTCGCCCGTCCAGCTTCTGGAGACCGAGTGGGTCCCGCGCCCCGACTTCGATCCCAAGCAGGCCGCGGCCACGCGGCGGGCCTTCCTGGAGCGCTACTGCGAGCGCGACGTCCTCGTGTGCGCCTCGCACTTCCCCTCGCCGTCGTTCGGGCGCATCGTGCGCGAGGGCAACGGCTTCGGCTTCACGTACGAGACGGCGCGCTGAGGCCGCCGGCGGCGCGCGCGGCGTGATGCGGGAGGAAGCGCGCGGCGAGCGCCGCCACTTCTCGATGGTCCGCGAGTTCCACCTCGCGGACCTCTTCACCATCGCCAACGGCTTCTGCGGCGTGGGCGCGGTGTTCCAGGCCATGAAGTTCCTCACCGGGCACGATCGTCGCCATCTCTACATCGCGGCCCTGCTGGTCCCCCTCGCCCTCGTGTTCGACATCCTGGACGGCCGCGTCGCGCGCTGGCGCCACAAGTCGTCGCCCATGGGGCGCGAGCTCGACTCGCTGGCCGACGTCATATCGTTCGGCGTGGCGCCCGCCGCCATCGCCTTCGCGGCCGGCTTGAACACGTTCGTCGACCAGGTGGTCCTCATGTACTTCGTGGGGTGCGGGGTGAGTCGGCTCGCGCGCTTCAACATCACGGCCGAGTCGCTGTCGGCCGGCACGGGCAAGGTGAAGTACTTCGAGGGCACGCCGATCCCGACGAGCGTGGTGCCGCTGGGCATCGTCATGCTCGCGTTCGCGTACGACACGCTGCTGCCCGTGCACGTCGGCCTCCCGTTCCATCTCCTCTCGCTGCTGTTCCTGCTCTCGGGCAGCCTGATGATCAGCAAGACGCTGCACGTGCCGAAGCCCTAGCGGCTCCGCGCGTTGCGACGACGCGGTCGTGCACACCGCGGTGCGAACCACCCCGCGTCTCGCCGAGGCGAACGAGTGGTCGCTCGTCCTCAACGCCGCCGCGCTTCCGTTCCACCTGCAGGCGCTGCACGGTGAGTGGCAGGTCCTCGTCGACGACGATCACCTCGACGCGGCTCGCGCCATGCTCGACGCCTACGACGCGGAGCGGGCGCCCGCGCCGACGGTCACGCCGACGAGCGCCCCCGCGGCGGACTTCGCGTGGACCACGGGCCTGGTGAGCGGGATTGCGTTGCTCGCCTTCTTCGCCGTGACGGGACCCGCGCGCGCCCGGTCCGCATGGTTTCAGCGCGGGGCGGGCGCGGCGGATCGCCTGTGGCACGGCGAGCCGTGGCGCGCCGTGACCGCGCTGACGCTCCACGTCGACGGCGTTCACGTCCTGGGCAACAGCGTGGCGACCGTGCTGCTCGTCGCGGCGCTGGTGGCGCGCGTCGGCCCGGGCGTCGGGCTCGCGCTGTTCGTGCTCACCGGCGCGCTGGCCAACCTCGTCGCGGCCGCCGCGCACGGCGGCGGGCACGTCGCGGTCGGTGCGTCGACGGCCACGTTCGGCGCGCTCGGGCTGCTGGCCGCGCTCCAGTTCTGGCGTCCGTCACCGCTCTTCACGCCGCGGACGCGGCGCTGGACCATCCCCGTCGCCACGCTGCTGCTCCTCGCCATGCTGGGGGCGAGCGCGAACGCCGACGTCCTGGCCCACGGCGCCGGTGTCGCGACAGGTATGGGGGTGGGATTTCTCGGCGCGCTCCGTCGACGCGGACCGGCCGGCTCGCTGATCCAGGCCGCGTCGGGCCTCGGCGCGCTCACGGTCGTCGTTCTCGCCTGGCTGCTCGCGTTCACGCGCCGCTGACGCCGCGCCGGCTTCTCCGGGAGCCTGCTACACCGGCTCGACGTGGGCGCGCAGCCAGTCGTAGAGCTCGCGACGGGTCATGCGGCCGGCGGAGATGGCGCCGAGGACGTCGCGCCGCGCCTCGGCCGTGGCATCGAGACGGGCGCCGTTCTGGCTCAGGAACACCTCCAGGACCGCGTGGCCGATCTCCTCGTTGCGGTCGGCGAAGGCGTGGCCCTGCACGAGCGCCACGCACAGGAAGGACGCCTTGTCGAGCAGCGTCGGGTAGAGATCCTTGCCGCCGAAGGTGGCGCGCGCCTGCGCGAGAGCGGCTTCGATCACGCCCTCGTCGCGGAGGGTCGCGTCGCGGCCGAGGTCGAGCACCTCCTTGACGGTCGGATAGCTGAACACCGGGGCCGGATCAGTTGATGCGCTTCTCGCGGCCCTTCCACTCCTTGTCGCGGAGCACGAACTTCTGCACCTTGCCCGTCGACGTCTTGGGCAGGTCGCCGAACTCGATGGCGGCGGGGCACTTGAAGCGCGCGATGTGCTGGCGGCAGAACTCGATGATCTCGGCCTCGGTCGCCTTCTGCCCGGGCTTCAGCGTGACGAAGGCCTTCGGGCGCTCGCCCCACTTCTCGTCGGGCACGGCGACCACCGCGCACTCCATGACGGCGGGGTGCTTGGCCACCGCCTGCTCGACCTCGATGGTGGAGATGTTCTCGCCGCCCGAGATGATGATGTCCTTCTTGCGGTCGCGCAGCTCGATGTAGCCGTCGGGGTGCCACACCGCGATGTCGCCGGAGTGGAACCAGCCGCCGCGGAATGCCTCCGCCGTGGCGTCGGGTTGTTCGTAGTAGCCCTTCATCACGTTGTTGCCGCGCATGACGACCTCGCCCAGCGCCTCGGCGTCCATCGGCACGTCGTTCATCTTCTCGTCGACCACGCGGACGAGGTCGGCGAGGACGAACCCCTGGCCCTGACGGGCGGCGAGCCGCGCCTGCTCCTCGATGGGCTTCTCGTCCCACTCGGGATTCCACGCGCAGACCGTGTGCGGCCCGTACGTCTCGGTCAGGCCGTAGAGGTGCACGGGGCGGAAGCCGAGGTCCTTCATGCGACCGAGCAGCGTGGGCGACGGCGGCGCACCCGCCACGCCGGCCGTCACGGTGTGGGCGAGGCGGTGGGCGCGCGGATCGTTCACGATGCCGATCTGCACCGTCGGGGCGCCGCAGTAGTGCGTGATGCCCTCGCGATCGATCAGCTCCCAGATCTTGGCGGGGTCGACGCGACGCAGGCACACGTGCGTGCCCGCCATCGCCGTCACGCCCCACGTGTAGCACCAGCCGTTGCAGTGGAACATCGGCAGCGTCCAGAGGTACGTCGCGCCGAAGCTCGCCTGCATCTCGATCATCTCGCTGATCGCGTTCAGGTACGCCCCGCGATGGTGGATCATCACGCCCTTCGGGCGCCCCGTCGTGCCGGACGTGTAGTTGATGGAGATGGTCTCCATCTCGTCCTCGATCCAGGGCTCGACGGGCTCGGCCGAGCCGGTGGCGATGAAGTCCTCGTAGGGATCGCCCGCTGCGCCGGTGTCGTCGATGCGGATCACGCTCATCCCGCCGAGATCGAGCGGCTTGACGAGGCCGTCCATCTCCTGGTCGACGAGCAGGACCTTGGCGCCGGAGTGCTTCAGGATGTAGTCGATCTCGTCGCTGTTGAGCCGCGTGTTGATGGGGACGAGGACCAGGCCCGCGAGCGGGACGCCGTAGTGCGCTTCCAGCATGGGCGGCGTGTTGGGCGAGATGATGGCGACGCGATCGAGCTTCTGCAGGCCGAGGCCGCGGAGCGCCGAGGCCAGGCGATTGCACCGCGTCTCCAAGTCGCGATAGGTGTACCGGCGCTCGCCGTGCACGACGGCGACGCGATCGGGGTACACGTAGGCGCTCCGGCGCAGGAAGCTGACCGGCGTGAGCTCCGTCCGGTAAGGAAGAACCTCCTTCGAGATCCGTGGCACGCGCTTCACTGCACGCTCGCCGCTCATCGTCGACCTCCTCCTGCCTGACTCTCGCCGCCGCCCATCGCGAGAGTATACGCCTCGGTCCTGGGCGCCCTGCTCGGCACACGCCTTGCTCTGATGATCTCGATGGACGATCGTGGCATCGGCCGCGCCGTCCACCAACGAGTGCTGCCGGGCGGCACGGCCGGCGCGGAGGAGAGCGATGGCAAAGACGGTCGTAGGGATGTTCCACAGCCGCGACGAGGCCGAGCGCGTCGCGCACGATCTCGAGCAGTTGATCCCCGATCCGCGAGAGATCCAGGTCGTGGACCCGCGCGACGTCGAGGAGCACCCGGAGCGGCACGAGTCACGCGAGGACGGCAGTTTCTGGAGCTGGCTCTTCGGCGACGTCAACGAGGCGCCGGAGGATCGTTACTACGACGAGGGCGTCCAGCGCGGCGACGTGCTCATGATGGTCACCACGAGCGACGAGCGCGCCGACCTCGTGCAGCAGCTCATGGAGCAATCGGGAGTGGCGGGCGACGTCGAGCAGCGCGAGGCGGGCGAGGACGGCGAGATCGGTCCGGAGACGCCGTCGTCAGCAGGGGGACAGGACACCGGGGGTCAGCCGGTCGTCGTCGTGGAGGAGCGCATCGACGTCGGGCCGCAGGGGATCCGGAGAACGGTGCGCGCGTACACGCACGTGGTGGACCGTCCGGTGGACGAGCAGATCCGACTCCGTGAGGAGCGGATGCGGACGCCCCGACGTCCCACGGATCGTGCCGGGTCGCCCGAGGTCAGCGCAGACCGCCGCGACGACACGGCGGCGTGACATCGGATCGGAAAACACGAGCGCCCCGGCAATGCGCCGGGGCGCTCGCGAAGGACCAGCTCAGCAGGCTTCGAAGAGGCCGGCCGCGCCCTGGCCGCCGCCGACGCACATCGTCACCACGCCGTAGCGGCCCTTGCGCCGGGCCAGCTCGTTCGCGATCGTGCCGACCATGCGCGAGCCCGTCATGCCGAAGGGGTGCCCGATCGAGATCGACCCGCCGTTCGGGTTGAGCTTGGCGGGATCGAGGCCCAGCGTGTCGCGACAGTAGATGACCTGCGACGCGAACGCCTCGTTGAGCTCCCACACGTCGATGTCGTCGATCTTGAGGCCGTGACGCTTGAGCAGCTTCGGCACCGCGTACACGGGACCGATGCCCATCTCGTCGGGCTGACAGCCGGCGATGGCGAAGCCGCGGAAGATCAGCTTGGGCTTCACGCCGAGCGCCTTGGCGCGGTCCATCGACATGACGAGCGTGGCGGAGGCACCGTCGGAGAGCTGTGACGAGTTGCCCGCCGTCACCGTGCCCTGGCCGCTGTCCTTGTCGAAGTGGGGCGGCAGCTTGAGGAGACCTTCCAGCGTGGTGTCGGCGCGGTTGCACTCGTCGCGGTCGACCAGGTACGGCTCCTTGCCCGTGACCTGGCCCGACACCTTGTCGAGGATGCCGCGCTCCACCTGCATGGGCGCGAGCTCTTCCTTGAAGAAGCCGTCCTTCTGCGCGCGCGCCGTGCGCTGCTGCGAGCTGAGCGAGTACTCGTCCTGCGCCTCGCGCGAGATCTTGTAGCGCTTGGCCACGACCTCGGCCGTGTCGCCCATCACCATGTAGATGCCGGGCAGGTGCTCCTTCACCCACGGGTTCGGATCGTTGTCTCGCTTCATCATCGTGATCGACTCCACGCCGCCGCCGATGGCCGCGTCCACGCCCTCGTTCATCACGAGGTGCGACGCCATCGCGATGGCCTGGAGTCCCGACGAGCAGAAGCGGTTCACCGTGGTGCCCGCGACCGACACGGGCAGCCCCGCGCGCATCGCGGCGACGCGGGCGATGTTGTGCCCCTGAGAGCCGTGCGGCTGACCGCAGCCGAGGATCACGTCCTCGACCTCGTTGACGTCGAGCTGGGGCACCTTGCCGAGCACGTCCTTGATGCAATGCGCGGCGAGGTCGTCCGGCCGCGTCAGGTTGAACGAGCCGCGAAACGACTTCGCGAGCGGCGTGCGCGAGCTGGCGACGACCACGGCTTCTCTCATGACGTTCTCCTTGAGGAGGGTCCCGACATTGTACCCGAGCGAAACATGGGGTCGACCTCGACCTGGTAGCCGTCGGCGAGGCGGTTCGTCTCGTTCGCCATCCCGACGACGGCCATGACCTCGCCCAGCATCGCGTCCGTCATGCCCGCCTTGCGCGCCGACGCGGTGTGCGACGCGATGCAGTACTCGCAGCCGTTCGTCGCGCTCACGGCGACGTAGATCATCTCCTTGGTGAGGGCGTCGAGCGCGCCGGGTGCCATGACGTCCTTCACGCTCTCCCACGTCCGCCGGAGCGTGGGCGGGTGATGGGCGAGCGCCTTCCAGAAGTTGTTGATCTGGTCCGTGTTGCGCGTGGCCATGATGTCGTCGTACACCGCACGCACCTCGGGCGTCGCGTCGGCGTACTCCACGAGCGGCACCGTCGCCATCAGGCCGCGGTGTACCCGCCGTCGACGGGCAGCGCCACGCCGGTGACGAACGACGCCTCGTCGCTGGCCAGGTAGAGGATGGCGGCCGCGATGTCGTCGGTGTGGCCGAGCCGGCGCATGGGATGGCGGCTCAGCGCCACGTCGCGCCACTTCGGGTCATGCAGCAGCCCGGCCGTCATGGGCGTCTCGATCACCCCCGGGCACACGCAGTTGATGCGCACCGCCGGCGCCCAGTTCAGCGCCATCTGGCGCGTGAGGTTCACCACTCCGCCCTTCGACGCCGCGTAGGCGGGCGAGATCGAGCCGCCGACCAGTCCGTAGATCGAGGCGAGGTTCGTGATGCTGCCGTGGCCCGTGGCGGCCAGCGCGGGCATGGCGGCGCGCGACATCAGGTACGTGCCGGTGAGGTTGGCGTCGACCACGCGCGCCCACTCGTCGAGCGGCGGGGCGTGGTCGTGCTGCTCGGCGCGGACGCCGGCGGAGTTCACCAGGGTGGTGACCTTCTGGAAGCGTGTGAGCGTTTCTACCACCGCGCTCGCGCAGGCCACGTCGTCGCGGACGTCGCCCTCGAGGCCAATCGCGAGTCCGCCGGACTTCTCGATCGTCCTGGCGGTGTCGCGCGCCCGCTCGACGTGGACGTCGAGACACGCCACCGAGGCGCCTTCGGCCGCCAGCCGCAGCGCGGTGGCCCGGCCGATGCCTGATCCCGCCCCGGTCACGAGCGCGACCTTTCCCGTCATGCGCATGGCGGCGAGCTTAGACGACAACGGCGGACCCGCGCTCTACAATTTGCCGCGTGCGCGGGATCGAGCAGATTCCCTGGCTGTACGACGGCCTCTGTGCGATCAGCGATCGGCTGGGGCTGGCTCGCTGGCGTCGGTGGCTCGCCGCCGGCGCGCGCGGCCGGATTCTCGACCTCGGCTGCGGTACTGGCCGCAACTTGCCGTACCTCCCGCCGGGGACCATCGGTCTCGATCCGGAGTGGGCGTCGCTGGCGGTGGCCCGGACCCGCGCCCGCGACGCGCGGCTGGTGCAGGGCAGCGCAGAGACGCTGCCGTTCCGCGATGGCGCGTTCGACACGGTCGTCGTCGGCCTCGTGTTCTGCACCGTTCCCGACGTCGCCCGAGGCCTGGCCGAGGTCAACCGCGTTCTCGCCGCCGACGGCGAGCTCCGCGCCATCGAGCACGTCCGCGCGACGACGCCGTGGGGCGCGCGCTGGCAGGACGCGATCACGCCGCTGTGGAAGCGCCTGACGGGGGGCTGTCATCCCAATCGAGACACCGAGACGACGGTCGAGCGTGCCGGCTTCGTGATCCAGCCCGACGGCCGTCGCGCCAGGGGCAAGATGCGCCGCTTCGCCGCCCGTCGAACGACGCGTGTATGATCGACAAAACTGCATTGAAGGGGACCGCCGCAGCGTTCCCCGCCCTCTCCGTTCTGGAGGGCCATCCACGTATCGCGATAAGGAGCTGGCCATGGCAGAGGCTGTGATCGTTTCCACCGCGCGCACCGGCATTGGCAAGGCGTACCGGGGCGCATTGAACAACACTCACGGCGCCACGATGGCCGGGTTCGTCATCAAGGAGGCGGTGAAGCGGGCGCGGCTCGAGCCCGCGGAGGTCGAGGACGTGATCCTCGGCTGCGCCATGCCCGAGGGCGCCACGGGACAGAACATCGCGCGGCAGGCGGCGCTGCGCGCCGGTCTCCCCGTGACGACGGCCGGCGTGACGGTGAATCGCTTCTGCTCGTCGGGACTGCAGACGATCGCCATGGCGGCGCAGCGCGTGATCGTCGACCGCGTGCCGATCATGGTGGCGGGCGGCCTGGACTCCATCAGTCTCGTGCAGAACGAGCACTTCAACAACTTCCGCATCCACGAGCCGTGGCTCGACGAGCACAAGCCCGAGGTGTACATGCCGATGATCGACACCGCGGAGGTGGTGGCCAAGCGCTACTACATCACGCGCGAGCAGCAGGACGAGTACGCGCTCGTCAGCCAGCAGCGCACCGCGGCGGGGCAGAAGGCCGGACGCTTCGACAAGGAGATCGTCCCCTTCACGACCTCGAAGCTGGTGCAGGACAAGGCCACCGGCGCGACGCGTGAGGAAGAGGTCACGCTGACGCAGGACGAGGGGAATCGTCCCGACACCACGCTCGAGGGCCTGGCCAAGCTCGCGCCCGTGCGCGGCGAGAAGGGGACGATCACCGCGGGCAACGCCTCGCAGCTCTCCGACGGCGCGTCGGCCTGCGTGGTCATGGACGCGTCCGTCGCGGCCAGGCGCGGCATCACGCCGCTCGGCATCTTCCGCGGCTTCACCGTCGCGGCGTGCGAGCCCGACGAGATGGGCATCGGCCCCGTGTTCGCGGTGCCGCGGCTGCTCGAGCGCTTCGGCGTGAAGATGGAGGACATCGACCTCTGGGAGCTCAACGAGGCCTTCGCGGTGCAGGTCGTCTACTGCCGCGACCGGCTCGGCATCCCGATGGACCGCCTCAACGTCGACGGCGGCGCGATCTCGATCGGTCACCCCTACGGCATGTCGGGCGCGCGCATGGTCGGTCACGCGCTGATCGAGGGCAAGCGGCGCGGCGCCAAGCTGGTCGTGACGACGATGTGCATCGGCGGCGGCATGGGCGCGGCCGGGCTGTTCGAGGTCGTGTAGATGGCGACGACCGTCGCGCTGCTGCATCCCGGCGACATGGGCGTCGCGGTCGGCGCGACGCTGCGCGCGGGCGGGGCGCGGGTGCTGTGGGCCTCGGAGGGTCGCAGCCCCGCCACCCGCGCTCGCGCCGAGTCCGCGGGGCTCCAGGACGGCGGCACCGTGGCCGACGTCGTGCGTCGGAGCGAGGTGGTCGTCTCCGTGTGTCCGCCCGCGTCGGCGCTCGACGTCGCACGGCAGGTGATGGCGGCGAGATTCTCGGGGCTCTACGTGGACGGGAACGCCGTGTCCCCCGCGACCGCGCGCGCGGTCGGCACGATCGTGGAGGAAGGCGGCGCGACGTTCGTCGACGGGGGCATCATCGGCAGCCCGCCGACGACGCGCGGGCAGACGCGACTCTACCTCGCCGGCGCGGCTGCCGAGCGCGCGGCCGCACTGTTCGAGGCGGGACCGCTCGATGCGGTGGTGGTGCACGGCAAGATCGGCGCGGCGTCGGCGCTCAAGATGGCGTACGCCTCATGGACGAAGGGGAGCAACGCCCTCCTCATGGCGGTGCGCGCGCTCGCGATGGCAGAGGGCGTGGACGAGGCGTTGGTCGCCGAGTGGCAGAAGTCGATCCCGGATCTCCCCCAGCGCTCCGAGAACGCGGTCAAGGGCACGTCGCGCAAGGCGTGGCGCTTCGTGGGCGAGATGGAAGAGATCGCCGACACCTACGCCAGCGTCGGCCTCCCCCGCGGCTTCCACGAAGCCGCCGCCGCGGTATACGAACGTCTCGCGCGCTACAAGGACACGCCCACGCCTCCGACGGCCGCCGAAGCCTCCGACGCCCTCCGCGGGGGATAGAGCAAACACGGGGGGCCTCGACGGCCCCCCGGTGTGCCCCCCCTTGGTGGCTCGGAGCCGCCGCGGCGATGCCGCGTCGCCCCTCGGGGCACGTCTGCGCTACGTCGTGGCCTCGATGGTCCCTGTGCTCACCGCCTCATGCCGGCTTGGAGACGACGCGCCGAAGCTCGGGTATGTCTTACGCGACGCGTTCCTCCGGTACGGGGGTGGTGATCGGCGAGCCTTGATCGACGGCGGCGCTG
>JBKPPN010000282.1:0-8156 GCA_046733575.1 Candidatus Methylomirabilota bacterium
CGACGGCGTGGCGGTGTCGACGATCGCGGCCCGGGCCTCCGTCAACAAGGCGTTGATCAGCTATCACTTCGGCGGCAAGCGAAAGCTCTACGTCGCGATCGTCACGGCCACGTTCGCCGACCTCGTCGCGCGAGCGGAGACGCTGCTGACGTCGGACCGGCCCGCGCCGGACCTGCTGCGCGAGCTCATCGCGCTGGTCGACGAGGTCGCGACAGGGCGGAACCGACACTTCCCGGTGATGATGCTGCGCGAGGTGCTGACGGGCGGCCGCCACCTCCGGGCGACCACGCTCAGCTATCCTCTTCGCGTCGCGGACGTCGTGCGGCAGATCGTCGAGCGCGGCGTCCGCGAAGGCAGCTTCCGCCCCGTCGATCCGCTGTTGACGCATCTCAGCCTGGTCGGCAGCCTGCTGTTCTTTCACGCGACCGCTCCATTCCGTCAGCGCCTGCTGCGCGAGGGACGGCTCCCGGCCGGCGCGCCGGACGGGTCGCGCTACGTCGAGCACATGCAGGATCTCCTCGTCGGAGGGCTCGCGGCGCAGCCGCGCCGGCGTGCGCGGGCAGGGAGGACAGCGTCATGATCGTCGAGCCCACCCCGCGTCAGGACGCGGCGTCGACGCCGGGCGCCGAGCGGAGCACGCACGACACGCCGCCCGTCTCGAGCCACCGTGCTGGTCGCGGGATGCTCGTCATCGGCGCCCTCGTGATCGTCGTCGCCGCGGTCGCGGCGTTTGCCGTGTGGCGCGTGTTCTTCGTCGTGCCCGCGCTCCCGCCCGGCCTGATCGCGGTGAGCGGGCGCATCGAGGGCGACGACTCCGCCGTGGCGCCGAAGATCGGCGGCCGGATTGTCGACGTCACCGTTCGCGAGGGCGATGCCGTGACGGCCGGCGCCGTGATTGCCGTGCTCGACGACACGCAGGTGCGTGCACGAGAGCAGCAGGCCGAGGCGATGGTGCGTCAGGCAGAAGCCCGGCTCGCCGCCGCCGAAGCGCAGCTCTCGCAAGCGGAGGCCTCGCACGCCCAGGCCAGGTGGGACCGCGACGCCTTCACGGACCTCTTCGGGCGAGGACTGATCGCCGAGCAGCAGGCACGGCAGGCCCAGAACAACGAGAAGACGCAGGCCGCGGTGGTGGTGTCGGCGACGCGTCAGGTCGCGGCCGCGCGGGCCGACCTCGACCGCACACGCGCGCAGCTCGCGGAGGCGCGGGCCGACCGCAACGACCTCCGCGTCGTGGCGCCGTTCGACGGCACCGTCGCCACGCGGACGGCCGAGCCCGGCGAGGTCGTGACCGCCGGCACGCCGGTCGTCACGCTGATCGACCTCGGCAAGGTGTACCTGCGCGCGTTCGTGCCGGAGGGACAGATCGGTCGCGTCCGCCTCGGCCAGCCCGCGCGCGTGTATCTCGACTCCTCCCCGACGACGCCGATCGACGCCGTCGTGATCCGCATCGATCCGCAGGCCACGTTCACGCCGGAGAACACGTACTTCCGCGACGAGCGCGTGAAGCAGGTCGTGGGGGTCAAGCTCGGCCTGCGTGGGGCGGTCGGCTTCGCCAAGCCCGGCATGCCGGCCGACGGCGAGATCCTCGTCGAGGGCACCGTGTGGCCCGCCCATCGAGCGCACCGATGACCGCGGCTGCCATTCACGTTCGCGACCTCCGCAAGCGCTACGGCGACGTGGACGCGGTTCGCGGCGTGAGTTTCGACGTGACCGAGGGTGAGATCTTCGGCCTCATCGGCCCCGACGGCGCCGGGAAGACGTCCATCTTCCAGATCGTGGCCGGCGTCATGGAGGCGACCGGCGGGACGGCGGACGTGTTCGGCAGGCCAGCGCGTCAGGCGCGCTCCGAGACGGGGTATCTCACGCAGACCTTCAGTCTCTACCCCGACCTCACCGTCTCCGAGAACCTGCGCTACGCCGGCGACCTGCGGCGGGTGGCGCCCCGCGACATCGCCACGCGCGGCCGGCGTTACCTCGAGATGTTCGATCTCGATCGGTTCGTCGACCGTCGGGCCGGCAAGCTCAGCGGCGGCATGAAGCAGAAGCTCGCGCTCGCCTGCGCCCTCGTGGCGCAGCCGCGCGTGCTGCTGCTCGACGAGCCCACGACGGGGGTCGATCCCGTGTCCCGGCGGGAGTTCTGGGACGCTCTCGCGCACCTCGCGGCGGACGGATTGACGGTGCTGGTGGCGACGCCGTACCTGGACGAGGCCGAGCGCTGCGAGCGCGTCGCGCTCGTCCATCGCGGACAGATCCGGCAGCTCGGGACGCCGACGGAGCTACGACGGAGCCTCGGCGCCAAGCGGCTCGAAGTCCACACCGACGACCTGGAACGAGCCGAGCACGTGCTGACGGTGGTTGCCGGTCCCGGGCGCGCCATCATCGACGTGCAGCGCTTCGGCGATCGACTCGACCTGATCGCGACCGATGCGGACGACGGACGGCAGGTGATCGAGCGGACGATGGCGTCCGCCGGACTCCGCGTCAGCGCGGTCTGTGTGGATGACCCGGGTCTGGAGAACGTCTTCGTCGCCCGCCTCCGCGCGCTCGGTGAGGAGCCGGCGCCGCGGGAGTTCCCGGGGCGCGCGGATCACCGCCGCCTGCGCGGACAGGTCGCGATCGGCGCCGAGCACCTCACCAGGCAATTCGGCGCATTCACCGCGGTGAAGGACCTCGCGCTGCAGATCCGGTACGGCGAGATCTACGGCTTGCTCGGCGCGAACGGCGCGGGGAAGACGACGACCATCAAGATGCTCTGCGGTCTGCTCGAGCCCAGCCGCGGCGTCGTGCAGCTCGCCGGCGCGCGCTCGGATCTTCGCGCCGAACACGTCCGTCAGCGCATCGGCTACATGTCCCAGAAGTTCTCGCTCTACGACGACCTGACCATCCGGGAGAACCTGCAGTTCTTCGCCGGCGTCTACGGCGTGCCGGAGCGCGAGCGCGCGGAGAAGGCGCGCTGGGTGCTGTCGTTCTCCGGCCTCGAAGGGCAACAGGATCAGCTCACGGGGAGCCTGCCCGGCGGCTGGAAGCAGCGCGTCGCCTTCGGGGCCGCGATCATGCACGAGCCGAGCGTGCTCTTCCTCGACGAGCCGACCTCGGGCGTCGATCCCCTCGCGCGCCGCGCCTTCTGGCGAATGATCAACCGGCTCGCCGACAGCGGGACCGCCATCCTCGTGACGACGCACTACCTGGAGGAGTCGGAGCAGTGCAACCGCCTGGGGTTCATGGCGGCCGGCGAGCTGGTGGCGGAGGGCAGCCCGAGCAGTCTCAAGGCAGCGCAGAAGGGCCACCTCCTGGAGGTGATCGTGGACCAGCCTCAGCGCGCGGCCGACGTGCTGAAGACCGCGGGCGAGCGGTGGCGCGTCTCGCTCTTCGGCAGTCGACTGCACGTCATCACCGACGACGACGTGGACATCGGCCGCCGGGCCACCGTGGCGCGGCTCGCGGCCCACGGCATTCCCGTGATCGACGCTCGCGAGGCGCCCGTCTCGCTCGAGGACGTGTTCATCAGCGTGATCGCGAAGGCGCGCGAGCGAGGAGCGGCCGCGACGGCGGCGTGAGCGGATCGTGCGGCGTATCGTGTCCCAGACCCGCAAGGAGCTGATCCAGATCGTGCGCGACTGGCGCACGCTGGCGCTGGCACTCGTGCTTCCCGTGGTCCTCCTGATCCTGCTCAGCGTCGGGCTTTCGCTCCGGGTGGACAACCTGCCGATCGTCGTCCAGGACTTCAACGACTCGCCGGCCTCCCACGACTTCATCGAGGCCTTCCGCGGCTCGCGCAGCCTCTACGTCGTCGCGTGGCCCGTCGATCGCGATCCGGAAGAGGCGCTCATCGCGGGCACGGCGCGCGCCGTCCTCATCATTCCGGCGCACTTCGGCCGCGACATCGCGCGGGGGGTCGAGACGTCGGTGCAGCTGCTCGTCGATGCGTCGGATGCCAACACGGCCAAGCTGACCGCCGGCTACGCGAGCCAGATCACGCGCGCCTACGACCGGCGTGCGGTCGGGCCGGAGCGGTCCGGAGCCGTGCAGGCCGCGATCCGTCTCTGGTACAACCCCGGGCTCTCGTCGAAGAAGTTCTACGGTCCCGGCATCTTCGTGCTCGGCATCTCGATGTTCCCGCCGCTGCTCGCGGCGCTCGCGATGGCGCGCGAGACGGAGCAGAAGACGATCCTGCAGGTGTACGTCTCCAGCATCTCCGCGCACGAGTTCCTGCTCGGCAAGGTGGTCGCGTTCACCGCCGTGGCGCTGGCGGAATGCGCGCTGATGCTGGTCGTGCTCTTCACCTACTTCGGGCTTCGCTTCGCAGGTGACCCGACGCCATTCATCGTGGCCACCGTCCTCTACACGTTCTGCGTGGCCGCCTTCGGGACCATGGTCGGGGCCACCGTCCCCAGCCAGGTCGCGGCGATGCAGATCGTCGCGCTCGGCGGCTTCCTCCTCGTCTTCCTCCTCTCGGGTCTGATCTTCCCGATCGAGAACATCCCGGCCGGCCTGCGCTGGATCTCGAACTTCGTGTGGGGCCGCTACTACATCGAGGTCGTGCGCGACGGGCTGCTTCAAGGCGGCGGCTGGCCCGCCGTGTGGCGCAACGTCGTGATCATCGCGATCATCGGCGCGCTCTTCTACACGATCGCGTGGCGCAGCATGCGCCGCATGCAGCTTCCGGCATGAAACGCCGTCTCGTCGGCCCGCGGCTCCGCGCCCTGGTAGCCAAGGAGTTCGGTCAGATCCGACGTGATCGCCGGCTCGTCCTGTCGCTCATCATCCCGCCCGTGCTGCAGCTCACCCTCTTCGGCTTCGCCCTGAGCGCCACGGTGTCCAACCTCCGCCTCGGGATCGTCGACGAGAGCGGGAGCCCCGAGAGCCGAGAGCTCGTGGCCACGCTGACCGAAAGCCGGAGCTTTCGCCTCGGCGGTTACTACGCGACGGCGGACGAGCTCGGCAACGCGATCAGCCGGGCGCACCTCGATGCCGGCGTGGTCATCCCCTCTCAGTACGCGCGCGATCTTCGGCGTGGGCAGCCGACGACGGTGCAGTTCCTGCTGAACGCGATGAATGCCAACACCGCGACGATCGGTCAGGCGTACGCGGAGGGCGTGATCGAGAGCTACAACAGCACGCACCGCCGCCCGGCCGCGTCGACGAGCCGCCCCGGTCCCGCGCCGGCCGGTCGGCGCGGCGAGGTGCGCCTCGTGCCCGCCTTCCTCTACAACCCCGGGCTGGTCGACTCCTGGTTCGTGGCCACGGGCGTGTTCGGCCTGCTGCTGATCCTGAACAGCTCGCTCATCGCCTCCGCCGCGATGGTGAAAGAGCGCGAGGCGGGCACGATCGAGCAGCTCCTGATGTCGCCCGCCAGCACGGCGGACATCATCGTGGCGAAGATCACGCCGCTGTTCGTCCTGCTGTGCCTGATGATGCTGCTCGCCATCGCCGTCCTCGCCGTCGTGTTCCGCGTCCCGTTCCACGGCGGCCTGCCGTTCGTGTTGTTCGGTGGCCTCTTGTGCATCCTCTCGGGGATCAGCCTCGGCACGGTGATCGCCACGTTCAGCCGATCGGCCCAGCAGGCGCAGCTCACCGCGTTCTTCGTCAACCCACCGCTCGCCTCGCTGTCGGGCGCACTGAATCCCGTCGAGGCGATGCCGCGGTGGCTGCAGCCGTTGACGCTCGTCAACCCCATCCATCACTTCGCGACGATCGTGCGCGGCTCGATGCTGAAGGGCAGCGGCCTGGCCACGCTGTGGCCGAATGTGCTCGCGTTGCTCGTCTTCACCGTCGTGCTCGTCGCGCTGAGCATCTGGCGATTCCGCAAGCAGCTCGGCTGACGCCGGATGCGCAGGAGCCGGTATCATGCGCTGGCACACCGCGCGGTGTCACACGCCACGACGGCGTATCGAGCAAGGCTGCGCGACACAGCCGGTGACCCGACGGGAGGGCTCATGACGAGATCGATCCGCGGCCGTCTCGCGGTCGCAACGATCGGGATCGCCCTGCTCGTCGCACCGCTCGTTGCGCACGCGCAGCCGCTGCCGGGAAAGTTGCCCCGCGTCGGTGTGCTGGCGAGTCGATCGCCGGAAGCGCCCGGGCCGTCAGAGGGGCTGCGCGAGGGACTGCGCGAGCTCGGGTACGTGGACGGCAAGAACGTCGCGATCACCTGGGAGTGGGCGCGGTCGAACGAGCGGAAATTTCCCGAGCTCGCGGCGGAGCTCGTGCGCCAGAACGTCGACGTCATCGTGGCGGCCAACAACGCCGCCGTCGAAGCCGCGCGGAAGGCGACCACGACCATCCCGATCGTGATGGTCCTCACGGAGGATCCCGTTGCCTCCGGCTTCGTGGCGAGCCTCGCGCGCCCCGGTGGCAACATCACGGGATTCGCCAGTCAGTGGCCGGAGCTGTTCGCCAAGCGTCTGCAGCTCCTGAAGGAGGCGGCGCCGCGAATCGGCCTCGTGACCGTCCTCTGGGACCCGACGTTCGGCACGGGAGACTGGCTGATTCGCGAGATGGCGGGCGACGCTCCGAAGGCGCTGGGACTGCGGGTGCAGCTCGTGGAGGTGCGACGCGCGAGCGAGCTGGAAGATCGATTCGCGACCATCGCCCGCGAACGGACGGCCGCGATCTTGATCCAGGGAAGCTCGATGTTCATGGGACAGCGCGCCCGGCTCACCGATCTCGTCCTCAAGAACCGTCTTCCGTCGATGTGCACGCTGCGCGAGTATGCGGACGCCGGGTGCCTCATGTCCTACGGGGTCGACTTCGGTGACCTCTATCGCCGCGCGGCGCGATTCGTCGACAGGATCCTGAAGGGCGCGAAGCCTGCCGAGCTTCCCGTCGAGCAGCCCACGAAGTTCGAGCTGGTCGTCAACCTCAAGACGGCGAAAGCGCTCGGCGTCACGATTCCACAGTCGGTCCTCGTGCGCGCGGATCGCGTGATCCAGTAGAGGTCGTCGGCATCGTCGTGGTCGGTGCGGCGGCATCTACCGTGACGACCAGGCGGCGTGGCGACGCGCCGATCGCGCCGCGGCGCGACGTGAACACGCCCGTTCCCGGCCACGCGAAGAGCGCGCCTCATCGACGTGCGCAGTCACGATCTCGCCCCTCGCTCGACGCAGGGCAGCACGCTCGACCGTTTGGTCGAGGCCACCTCGCCGTCGCGACACGGAGCGACGCCGACGGACGCCGCCCACGACGGCGTTGCACATCGATCGTCGCCGGCACACGACCGCCGTCAAGGCCGCGTGATGATCGGCTTCGCGTACCGCGACACCCTCAGCGCCGCGCGGACGTCGGTGTCGTCGCCCGCAGCGTGTCCGCCGCGCGGCCCTCGGCGGCGTCGAGCGCCTCCAGCATGGCGTCGCGGCACGCGCGCGACAGCGCGCGGCCCGTCGGGGCGGCGTAGAACGCCAGCGCGGCCCGCACGTCGTCGTCGGAGAGCTCGCGGAGGGTGAACAGCAGCGACATCCGGGTCTGCCAGCGCAGATCGTCCACGCCCCACGTCCGACGGCGGACGCCGCGCGCGGGCGAGCCGCTGTCGGCCAGCTGCACGAGATGATCGACGGCGCGCTCGATGCGCGCGGTGGCGTCGACCGACATCGCCACCACGTCGGTGACGCGACCGAAGTCGCGAATGAGACGGATGCGGTCCACGGAGACGGCGTCGGGCAGGTCGACGGCGAACCGTCGGAACGACACGGCCCGCGCCGGCGTGTCGGGCTGTGATCCCACGTCCACGAGCCGCGCCGCGACGGGCGATCGCAGCCACGCGAGCATCTGCGGCACGAGGGGCGAGTCGCCCAGTGTCCGCGCGAGCCGGTCGCCGATCGTGGCGAGCAGCGCCTCGGGGCTGAACGCCGTGTTGATCGCGTGCCACAGCGCGCTCGCGTGCCGCGAGCGCAGTGCCCGGTCGTGGAGAACCAGACGCGCCCTGTTGGCGAGGTGCTCGGCGTCCTGGGCGAGACGCAGTCGGTCCATCAGCTCCACGATCGACGCGGGTCGGACGGCGGGCGGCACGGCGGCGCGCGGCGACGGTCGCGCCGCAACCGGGGTCGTACCCGAGTCGGCCGCGCTGGGCGGCGGCGCCGGGGGAGCCGCCTGCTGCGCCGCCGGCGTGTCGTTCGTGCTCCGCGGCTCGGCCGCATCCGGTCCGCCGGACGGCAGCGGCA
>JBKPPN010000283.1:0-9551 GCA_046733575.1 Candidatus Methylomirabilota bacterium
GCGTCAGATCGACCTCGCGCGGACGCTCACGGACCTCGGCGCCGAGGGACCCGACCTGTTCTACGGTGGACGGGTCGGCCGCGCCATCGCGGAACGGATGGCGGCGGACGGCTTCCTCACCGCGTCCGACCTTGCCGCGCACACCGGCGACTGGGACGCGCCCATCGCGACGTCGTATCGCGGCGTGACGGTCTACCAGACACCGCCGCCCACGCAGGGCCTCGCCGCGTTGCTCGCCCTCAACATCCTGGAGACCGTCGACGTGGCCGCGCTGCCTCTGCACAGCCCCGAGCACCTGCACCTGCTGCTCGAGGCGGTGAAGCTCGCCTACGCCGACCGCGACCGGTTCATCGGCGACCCCGAGCACGCCCGCGTCCCGCTCGCCTCGCTGCTGAGCAAGGAGTACGGCGCGCGCCGTCGCGCGCTCATCGATCCCGAGAAGGCGAAGCCGTTCTCGTTCGGGGACCCGGAAGGCGACACGACCGGCTTCGTCATCGTGGACGCGGCCGGCAACGTGGCCAGCGTGATCGAAAGCCTGTTCAATCCCTGGGGCTCGGGCGTCGTCGTGCCGGGCACGGGCGTGCTGCTGCACAACCGCGGACGTCACTTCCGTGTCGAGCCGGACCACCCGAGCGTCTTCGCGCCGCGCAAGCGGCCGTTCCACACCCTGGTCACGTCGATCGCCACGCGCGACGAGCGGCCCGTCTTCGCGCTCGCCACCATGGGCGGCAACGGCCAGGCGATGTTTCACACGCAGATCGTGTCCAACCTGCTCGACTACGGGCTCGACATCCAGGAGGCGATCGAGCGCCCACGCTTTCTCATCGGCGCGTTCCTCCCCGACGAGCCGGCCGACCAGATCTACCTGGAGTCGCGCGTGGGTGCCGACGTCATCGAGGCGCTCGGACAGCGCGGTCATCGCATCCGCGCCGCGCTCCCGCTCTTTCAGAAGATGGGCCACGCGCACGGGGTCGTCCTGCGCGACGGCGTGCTGATGGGAGGCGCCGACCCGCGGGGGGACGGCGCGGCGCTCGCATTTTGAGCGCCCGACGCGCCGCCCGCCTGACGAGTGTCCTGCTCGCCGTCCTCGGGGCGTCGCTCGCGGGTACGCTGGCCGCCTGCGCGGCGGAGTGGTCCACCATCGTGCCGGGCGTGTCGACGATGGAAGCGGTGCGTGCGCGCTTCGGCGCGGCGACCCGGACGTCGGTCCAGAAGCAGGAAGGTTACGACGCCGCCGAGTGGGTCTACGAGGGCGGCGCGGCGCCGGTGGGCTTCACGAAGCTGGTCGTCGAGTTCGGCCTGCTCACCCCGCTCGGCTACCGGGCCGACGTCGTGCGCGACTTCACGCTGTCGCCCAAGCCGGGCATCTTCACTCGCGGCACCGTGATCGGTGGGTGGGGAATCCCCGATCGCATGGGACGCGAGAACGACGTCGACGTCTTCCTCTACCAGACCGGCCTGGTCGTCTACTTCGGCAAGGACGGCTGGGAGGCGCAGCTGATGGTGTTCACGCCGCCCCAGCCTCAGATCCCCGAGCCAGCGCGGCCGCGGCCCTGACGAATCCCTCGAGCGGGATCCCGATCCAGTCCGGACGGTTGTTGGCCTCGTACACGACCTCGTAAGCCGCCTTCTCCAGCTCGAACGCCGCCACCGCGCGCGCGAACGCATCGCTCCCGATCGGCATGAACGGAGCGTCGGCCGCGACGGCGCGATAGCCGTCGAGGAACGCGGCGCGGGCCTCGACCTCCCACGTCGTCGCCCACGCCTGGTGCGATCTCGCGCCACCGGCGCTCATCGCGGCGTACGCGAGGGACCGCAGCATGCCCGCGACGTCGCGCACGACCGCGTGCTTGCGTCGCCGCTCGTCGAGCGGACGGAGCGGCTCGCCCTCGAAGTCGATGATGGCCCAGTCGGCCGCGTCCGGCCGGTAGAGCGTCTGGCCCAGGTGAAAGTCGCCGTGATGCCGCGACTTGACGCGTCCCAGCAGCCCGCCCAGGCCCAGCGCGAGGGCGCGGGCGTCGGCGGCGAGGCTCGCGTCGCCGGCGGCCTCACGCGCCCGCGCGACCTGCGTCTGCACGGCCTCGATCCAGTCGGTCACGTCGGTCAGCGTGATGGGCTCGGGAACGAACGCCGGATCCGAGGTGCCCCGGGTGAGCGCGACGTGGAGTTCCGCGGTGCGCCGCCCGAGCTGTCGCAGAGCGCTGAGCGACTCGGCGGCAAGCTCTCTGACCGCCGCCGGCGTGACGTCGCGACCGGCGCTGCCGGCGCGCGCGTGAACCGCGCGGAGCTCGTCGAGCATCCACTCCCAGCCGTCCCGGGCGCCACTCACCAGCTCCTGCACCACGGCGAGCGTGCTGACGCGATCGGCGGACTCGTAGTCGAGCTGACCGACCAGGCGCGGGGTGGCACGAAAGTCGGTGTGCTCGGTGAGGAAGCGCGTGATCTCCGCGTCCGGATTCACGCCCGGCTGCAGACGCCGGAACTGCTTCAGGATGAGCACGTCGCCGAACCTGATCGATGCGTTGCTCTGCTCGCCCGACGCGCGTCCCACCGCGAGGCCGGCGGGCAGCCGCGACGGTCGCGCCGACGTCGGTACGCCGCGAACGGCGCCGTGCTGGCCGCGCGCCGCGCCGCCGTCACGCACGAGATCGAGCAAGGCCCGCGCACACTCCGGGTCACCCAGCGCGTCCCGTGGCGTGACGGTCCGAGCGAGCGGAACCGCGTAGCGGTCGTGCGTGCCGTCGTCGAAGCCGAGCGCCACGACCACGAGGTCGGCGTCGCCGACCGGCACGCGGTCCTCGACGTCGACCGCGCTGATGCGCCGGGTCTTGGCGGCAAACCACCGTTGCGTCGGGAGCCAGGCTGCGAGCGCCTCCGCGCTCGGCGTGGCCCCGGGGGCCCGCGCCTCAGATGGCGGTGTCTTCGATGCCATAGCGGACCGGCCGTCGCGTCAGCCCTTCCAGGCGGAACCAGTAGAATCCGTAGCCGCCCAGGCTCAGGAAGTAGGGCGTGGACTGGACGGGCGGGAACCGCGAGCCGCCGAGCATCTCGACGGGGACGGCGCCACGGTGGCGCGAGAGGTCCAGCTCCACCGGCTGCGTCCGCTCGGAGAGGTTGGCCACGACGAGGATCACGTCGTCGCCGTACGCGCGGAAGTACGCCAGGATCGACGCATTGCGCGGACGAAGGAACTCGATGGTCCCGCGTCCGAAGGCCTGGCTCCGTCCCCGCACCGCGATGAGGCGCTTCATGCGGTTGAGCAGCGACGAGGGCGTCCTGAGCTGCGCCGCGACGTTCACCGCCTGGTAGCCGTACACGGGATCCGAGATGACCGGCAAGTAGAGCCGGGACTCGTCGGCCGTCGAGAAGCCCGCGTTCCGATCGTTGGACCACTGCATGGGCGTGCGGACGCCGTTCCGATCGCCGAGGTAGATGTTGTCGCCCATCCCGATCTCGTCGCCGTAGTAGATGATCGGGCTGCCCGGCAGCGTGAGGAGCAGACAGTTGAGGAGCTCGATGCGCAGGCGGTCGTTGTCCATCAGCGGCGCGAGGCGGCGGCGGATGCCCAGGTTCAGCTTCATGGCCGGATCGCTCGCGTACGCGAAGTACATGTAGTCGCGCTCCTCGTGCGTCACCATCTCGAGCGTGAGCTCGTCGTGGTTGCGCAGGAAGATGCACCACTGGCACGGGGGCGGGATGGGCGGCGTGTGGGTGAAGATGTCCGTCACCGGCCGCGCGTCGCCCGAGCGCACCGCCATGTAGAGCCGCGGCATGAGCGGGAAGTGGAAGGCCATGTGGAACTCGTCGCCCTCGCCGAAGTACGGACGGACGTCCTCGGGCCACTGGTTCGCTTCCGCCAGCAGCACCCGGTCGCCCCCGTACTCCTGGTCGATGACGCGTCGGAACTCCTTCAGGATCCCGTGCGTCTCGGGCAGGTTCTCGCAGCTCGTCCCCTCGCGCTCCACCAGGTACGGCACGGCGTCGCAGCGAAAGCCGTCGAGCCCGCGGTCGAGCCAGAAGCGCATGACGTCGAGCATGGCGCCCCGCACGGCGGGATTGTCGTAGTTCAGATCGGGCTGGTGGCTGAAGAAGCGGTGCCAGTAGAACTTCTTGGCCACGGGATCGTGCGTCCAGTTCGATTTCTCGGTGTCGATGAAGATGATGCGGACGTCGCGGTACTTCTGGTCCGTGTCGCTCCACACGTAGAAGTCCCGGTGAGGCGAGGTGGCGTCGGCGCGCCCGTTCACGAACCAGGGATGCTGGTCCGAGGTGTGGTTCATCACGAGGTCGGCGATGACCCGCATGTCGCGCGCGTGCGCCGCGTCGAGGAACTTCTGGAAGTCGTCGACGTCGCCGTACGAGGGATGGATCCCGTAGAAGTCGGCGATGTCGTAGCCGTCGTCCTTGAGCGGCGAGGGGTACATGGGCAGGATCCACAGGCAGTTCACGCCCAGGTCGTGCAGATAATCGAGGCGCTCGGTCAGTCCCCGAAAATCCCCGATGCCGTTACCGTCGCCATCGGCGAACGCCTTGACGTGCACTTCGTAGAAGACCGCGTCCTTGTACCAGTCGCTCGCCATGTCCTCAGTGTACCGGTGCTCGGGGGAACGCCCGCCGCGGGCGTCGTCACCCACTCCTCCCCATCCCCCGCTCCTCCGCCTCGCGTTGGCGGCACCCACCGACTGTCGCGACGTTGTCGGCGTCAGCGACGCAGATGGAAGATCTGCGCGGGCTCGCGGCGAGGGGCTAAAGCGACGTAACCGCTGGGGCCGCGCCACTCGTAGGACGCGTCCGTGAAGAGCTCGTGCATGGTGTACGGCTGATCGTCGTGGATGCCCAGGTCCCGCAGGGGGACGTCGACCCAGCAGGCGTGGTCGCCGTGGGGGTCAAGGTTGATGGCGACGAAGATCACGTCGGTGCGATCGTCCGTCATCTTCGAGTACCACAGCATGTCCGGATCGTCGGCGCGGTGGAAGGCCAGGTTCGTGTACTGCTGCAGGGCGGGGTGCTCCTGCCGGATCCGGTTCATGCGCGTGATCCAGTCGACGATGTTGCCCTCCGCGCTGAAGTCTCGCGCCTTGAGCTCGTACTTCTCGGAGTTCAGGTACTCCTCGGAGGTCGGCGCGAACGGCGCGTTCTCGCACAGCTCGTAGCCGCTGTACATGCCCCACACGGACGACAGCGTGGCCGCCATGACCATGCGGAAGATGAAGGCGGGCCGTCCGCCCTTCACGAGCGTCTCGTGCAGGATGTCGGGCGTGTTCGGCCACAGGTTGCCGCGGAGGTACTCCGCCACGGGCGGCCGCGTGATCTCCTCGAAGTACTCGATCAGCTCCGGCTTCTCGTTGCGCCACGTGAAGTACGTGTAGGACTGCGTGAACCCCGCCTTGGCCAGGACCTTCATCATCTTCGGTCGCGTGAACGCCTCGGCCAGGAAGATGACCTCGGGATGCCGGTCCTGCACGGTGCGGATCAGCCATTCCCAGAACGGCAGCGGCTTGGTGTGCGGGTTGTCGACGCGGAACGTCTTCACGCCGTGCGCGATCCAGAACTCGATGAGCCGTCGCATCTCGAGCCAGAGCGGGCCGGGGTCGTCGCCGTAGAAGGCGATGGGATAGACGTCCTGGTACTTCTTCGGCGGATTCTCCGCGTACTTGATGGTGCCGTCCGGGCGGTGAAAGAACCACTCCGGATGCTCGCGCACGTAGGGATGGTCGGGCGAGGCCTGGATGGCGAAGTCGAGCGCGACCTCGAGTCCGCGATCCGCCGCCTCGCGCACGAAGCGGTCGAAGTCCTCGATGGTGCCGAGGTCGGGATGCACGGCGTCGTGACCGCCCTCGGCACCGCCGATGGCCCACGGGCTGCCGGGCTCGCCCGGCTCGGCGGTGAGCGAGTTGTTGCGGCCCTTGCGGAACGCGCGCCCGACGGGGTGGATGGGCGGGAGGTACACCACGTCGAAGCCCATCGCCGCGGCGTGGTCGAGGTGTTTCACGGCGTCGCGAAAGGTGCCGTGCCGTCCCTCCGCGCCCGAGCGCGGGAAGAACTCGTACCACGCGGCGAAGCGCGCGCGCTCGCGGTCGACCACGACGGGGTACAGCCGATCCGCCCACGTGGCGTGCGTGCGATCGACGTGGGCGTCCATCAGAGCGGCCAGCTCGGGATCGCGAGCCGCCGTGACGGCGTCCGCCTGGGGTCCCGCGGTCAGGCGGTCGGCGAACTGGCCCAGACGCCGTGCGTCCTCGCCGTCGGCCCGCGCGGCGGCCTCCCGCACGAGCGTCGCGCCCTCGATGAGCTCGCTCGGCGCCTCCTGACCGGCCTCGTGGCGCTTCACGAGATCGGCGAGCCAGGTCCGGAACGGGTCCGGGAGCGCCTCGATGGTGAACACGTAGCGCGCGTTCTCGTCCAGCACGCACTCGCCACCCCAGCGATCGTTGTCCACGAAGCGCATCGGCGTCTCGCGCCACGCCGCCTCGTCGGCGCGCCGGTACTTCAGGAACGCCAGCAGGACGTCGTGCCCTTCCTTGAAGATGTCCGCCGCCACGTGCAGCGTGGCGCCGACCTCGCGCTTGACCGGATAGCGGCCGCCGTCGACGGCGGGCTCGACGTTCTCGATGATCACGGACTGCTTCATGCGCGCGACGTCGGGGAGCCCGGTCCCGTCCGTCGCGGCGGCCGCACGCGGTCGCGTGCCCTCGACGGCGCCGAGCGCCGTCGGCGTGGCCGGTGCCGTCCGCGTCCGACGAGTGCTGGTGCGCGGCGCCGGGCTCTTGCCGGTCCGCGACGTGCTGGCGCGCCCGGCGGGCGATTTCTTCTCCGTCATCTCCAGTGCTCCACGAGATAGGGTTTGTCCGCCTCGAAGGCGGCGCCCACGGCGTCGATGGCCGCCTCCGTCTGCATGGCGTCGCGCCGGCGCGTGGCGTTGACGAACGCGGCGGTGCGGCCCAGGTAGAGCGGCACGAGCGACCGCAACAGGTGCTCCCGGTGCACCACCGCGTAGTGGTGACCGAGCGCGAAGTCGTACACGACGCGCGCCCAGAGCTTGTCGGGGAAGCGGAACGCCGGGGCCAGGGTCAGGTCGAGTCCGAGCACCTCGCTCATCGTCTCCGGGGCGAGGATATGCTCCCAGATCGGAGTGAGGTCGCGCAGGCCGAGGCGGAAGCCTTCCACCATGCGCTCGACGTCGACCCGGACGTCGGACGTGTCGGGGAGCGCGGGTTCGCCCACGGCGGGCAGCGGCTCGCTCCCCCGCACGCCGCGCCAGAGATCCTCGTGGCGATCCATCAGCGTGAACGCCGCGCCCAGCGTCTGCGCGACCATCGCGGGCAAGTCCGACGTGCGCGTCTGGGAGCGGATCGTTCGCGCGCCGAGCCATGCCTCCCACACCGCGAAGCCGTCCGCGATGGCGGTGCCGTCGATCCACAGGTCGGCGAGGTCGCGCGCGAGCCAGTTCCAGCGCGGGTGAATGAGCAGGTGCTCGATCAGGCGGGCCGACAGCGCCTGCTGACCCGCGAGCGGCTGGCGGAGGCGTCGCCCGTAGAGCGCGCGCACGAGGGGACGGAGGAGCAGGTTGGTGATGGTGCCGTCGTAGCGGTGGCGCGCGTGGACGGCGGCCACGAGGTCGGCGTCGTGCTCGAGCACCGGACGGGCCAGCCGCTCGATCCAGTCCGCCGTGACCGATACGACGTCGGCCTCGACGAGCACGAGCGCGCGCGCCCCGAGCCGGTGGGCGATGGTGAAGACGGTGCGGAGACCGGCGCCCCTTCCGGGCACGCCGTGGAACGGCACGGCCGACCGCTCGTTCAGGGGCGCGTCGTGCCGCGCGAGCACCGCGGGCAGCTCGAGGTCCGAGAACAGCTCGGGCGTCCCGTCGGACGAGCCGGCGTCGGCGTTGATGAGCGCGGCAGGCACGCCCGCGAAGTACTTCTCCACGCCGTCCACCGCGGTCTCCGCGACGTGCCGGACGGTCGCGGCGTTGTTGTAGGTGAGGATCGCCACCGCCACGTCGCGCGGCCCGATCCGCTGCACCTGCTGGTCGACGTCGTCGGGGAGGCTGCCGATCTCGCCCGCGCGGGGGGCGTCCGTCATCGCGGCGGGACCTGCGCTCCTCCGGTCAGATGGATGAGGAGCGCCAGGTAATCGGTGAGGTGTCGCGTGACGAGGAAGCTGCGCCGGACGTGCTCGCGGCCCGCCGCGCCGAGGCGGGCGATCATCTCCGGGTTGTTGAGCAGGTGACGGATCCGGAACGCCGCGCCCTCCACCGAGTGCACGATGTAGCCCGTGACCTCGTGCAGCACGAGCTGGGTGAGCCCGCCGGACGCGCCCGCGATCACGGGCTTGCCCTTCCACATCGACTCCGCCGCGGTGAGGCCGAACCCCTCGCGCACCGACTTGCCGAGCACGATGGTGGCCGCGCGCTGGAGCGCGTTGATCTGCACGTGCGCCTCGGGCGGCAGCTCCAGCACCAGCACGTCGGGATCGTCGTGGGCGACCTGCCGGAGGTCGGCCACGACTTCGCGCGACTCGCCATCGTCGGCGGCGGTGCCGGCGAGGACGAGGCGAACGTTGTAGTACTTCTTCACGAGGCGATAGGCGTTGACGATGCCCAGCGGTTCCGGGCCACGGGTGAACGGGCCGACCGAGAGGAGGATCGGTCGATCCGTCGGGACGCGGAGGCCGTTGAGGATTGCGGCCACCTCGCGGGGCGAGAGATCGCGGTTCTTGTCCGAGAGCGGATCGATCGAGGGATGGATCACGTACTCCGGCACGGCCATGCGTCGGCCGAACCGCGGCAGCGAGACGATGACCGCGTCGTACTGCTCGATGAAGCGCCGGAAGAACGACCACGCCCGGCGCTGGGCGCGCGAGCAGTCGAAGTGGCAGCGCCACACCCAGTGACCGGAGCCGCCGCGGGCGGTCACGAGCGAGGCCGGCTGCACGTCGTGCACGAGCACGAGGTCGGCGTCGAGCTTGAGCTTCTTGGCGTTGACGCGGTTCATCTCGACGTAGTGCTCGAGCTGATCGTCGGAGAGCACGCGCTCCGTCCCCGTCAGGGCCGCCTGCAGATTCGCGGCCGTGGCGTAGAAGGGCGGGTCGCCGCCCGTGATCTCCCACTGCGCGTCGAGTCCGAGGTCGGCCAGGAGCGGCACCAGCGTGCCGATGATCTCGGCCGCCCCGGCGCCGAACCGTCCCGCGCTGAGGTGCAGGAAGCGCCGGTTGGGCACGCGCTCGGCAAGCTTCAGGATGATGTCGATGGTCCCGGGCGGCGCGACGGCCCGGTAGTCGTCGATGCGGATCATGAGGGGCTGTCGGTCTCCAGCGTGTCGTCGTCCAGCCCCAGGATGCGCGCGCGCACCCGTTCCAGGCTCGTCATGTAGGCGTCGATGCGGGCGATGCGGTCGGCGAGGCTCGGCAGACGGAGCGACGAGCGGATCCACTCGGAGAAATCATCGGAGCGACGGCCGAGCCGCGCGCGCGCCTCGATCATGTGGAAGTAGATCGCGCTGGTGTCGACGTCGGCCAGGGCGTTGCGGAACTCGGCCAGGCTGGTGACC
>JBKPPN010000284.1:0-22541 GCA_046733575.1 Candidatus Methylomirabilota bacterium
GGCCTACGGACCGAGAATCGCGCTCGTCTACCGCCAGGTCGCACATCTGGTCGACAAGATCCTACGCGGGGCTCGCCCCAGCGATCTCCCCATCGAGCAACCGAAGGAGTTTGCCCTCGTGATCAATCGGAGGACAGCGAAGAGGCTCGGCCTCACGATCCCCGATTCACTCCTCGTGCGCGCGGATCAAGTGATCGAGTAGCAGCGACGCACTCGCGAGGGGTACCGTGACGGCACGGCGACTGACGGTGTGTCGCTGACGGTGTGCGGGACGGTCGCGGTGGCGTCAGCCGGTGAGGATGCGGTCGTACCGGCCGTAGTCCCGCGCCGCGTCCATGAACCACTTCACGCAGTCCGGATTGGCGCGCGGGGGGAGCTCGCACGACGTCGAGAGCACGAAGCGCGAGCGCTTGCCCACCGTGTCGATGCAGCGCCGCACCTCGGCCTCGATCTCGTCCTTCGTGGCGCGCTCGAAGATCGTGACGTCGACGTTGCCGATGGCCACCACGCCGCGCTGGTTGCCGAGGGTCACGAGCCTGTCGAGCTGATCGACCTTGAGCGCCGGATCCGCCTGCTGGTCGAGATCGATGGTGATGGCCACGAACCCGACGTCCACCAGGTCCTCGTGGATCTGGTGCGTGGTCCCGCAGATGTGCACCGTCGTGCCGACCTTCTTGGCCTTGAAGTAGTTCACGAGGTCCTGGTGGTACGGCTTGATGAACTCGCGATACGTGTCGGGGCCGACGAGCGAGCACGACGCGGTGGGATCGGTGTAGCTGAGCCCGATGCGGGTGGCGAGCACGGCGTCGCCGAAGCGCTTGGCGTACTCGGTGGCGAAGCGCATGAGCTCGTGCACGAACTCCGGATCGTCGATGGTGTCGAGGCACATGATCTCGGGGTTGCGCATGAGCATCGCGATCGTCCACGGCCCCACCAGCACGGCCCCCAGCGCGCTCGGGAACCGCGCCGCGGAGAGTGCCTCGCACTGCTCGAGGAACGCGGGCAGCCGGCTGTCCTTCAGGGGATCGGGGATCTCGAGGCGCGCCAGCTTGCCCTTGTCATCCTGGAGCACGTGCTGGTCGATCGACGGCACCACGTAGTCGGAGTACTTCACGCGACAGCCGATGGCCTCCGCCTCCTTGGCGAGGTCGTTGAAGGCGATCATGATGTCGGGCTGGTAGCGCTCGTAGTAGTTCAGCATGGCCTTGACGGCCTTCTTCGGGTTCGTGCAGTACTCCTCGATGCTGAGCCCGTCGAGACAGCCCGCGAACGAGCCCGCGATGGGATACGCGGGCACGCGATCGGCGAAGCCGCCCTTGTACGCGGCGACGACACGGTCCCGCGGCGTGATGGACGTCGACGGCGACGGCGGTGCGGCAGAAGTACTCATGTCAGTGTTCTTTCCCCTCTGGTGGCGTGGCCAGCATCGGCCGGAACGTGTCGAGGGTCAGCGCGATCTCCTTCGGCGTGAGACCGGGGCGCATCATCAGCGTCGGCATGTCCGCACCGGCGGCGTGCCACCGTGCGAGACGCCGGCGCGCCTCGGCCGGCGTGCCGAACACGATCAGCTGCTCGAGCAGCTCGTCGGCGTCGGGCGGAACCGCGCCGGTGAACCTCGGCGTGTTGGCGGCAAGCACCGCCTCCACCTCCTTGCCGAAGCCCTGACGCGTCAGCGACTGCCTGTACAGCGTCCCCATGTTCACGAGGTAGAAGGCGACGAACCACGCCGCGCCCTCGCGCGCCGCGGCGGCGTCCTCGGCCACCGACACCGGCGCGGTCGGATGGATCTCGGGAAGGCGCGTCGGCGTCTGGCCCCGCGTGGCGCCCTCGCGCAGCCGCTCGATCCCGTCGCGCAGTCGCGACCACGGATACAGAAACGGCAGCCAGCCGTCGGCGACCTCGCCGGTGACACGGACCGACTCGTCACCGAGGGCGGCGAGGTAGATCGGAATGTCGGGCGCGGGCGGCATGTTGAGCTTGAGCGGCCGCGCCGTGGTCGCGACGGCGAGCGGGACGCGATCGCCGCGAAGCAGCGCCCGCACCTGCGTCACGATCTGCCGCATGCGGCCGATCGGCCTCGTGAACGGGACGTCGTGCAACCCTTCCGCGAGCTGCGGCGTGCTCGCGCCCAGTCCGAGCGCGAAGCGGCCGCCGGAAATCGCGTGCAGCGTGGTGGCCGCCATCGCGATCGTCGCGGCGCTGCGGTTCCACACGCCGAGGATGCCGGTGCCCAGACGAATCCGCCGCGTGGCGACGGCGGCCTCCGTCAGCACGACGAGCGTGTCGTACGCCCACGTCTCGGGCAGGAAGAAGCCGTCGTACCGGAGCCGATCCGCCTGACGCACGATCGATCCGATGACGTCGAGCCGGTTCTCGAGTGGGGTCACGGCAATGGCGATGCGCCGATGGTCCGTCATCCTGCTCCTTCGTCCTGGCTGGAGCGTTCGCCGGCATCCGGACGTTAGCAGACGCCGGTATCACGGGGCAAACGCGACGGCCACACCCGTCCGCTGCGATCGCCGCTGTGTTGACGCGTTCCGGGGCACGCCCCATACTCGCGCCCGGTCGCCGAGACGAGCGAGAGGAGCGATCGCGATGATCAAGCCGTACACCGCCGTCGGTCTCATCCCCACCGTGCGCGGCATCCGCAAGCGCAAGGACATCACGATCAACCTCGAGCACCTGCATCACCTGGTGAAGGCCGCCTCGTGGCTGTCCAGCCTGGACTTGCCCGTGCGGCTCATCGCCTTTCCCGAGGGCGCGCTGCAGGCATTCAACGACGAGGTGCTCGACCTCGACCACGTGCAGTTCGCGCGCGAGTGCGCCATCGACATCCCCGGCGAGGAGACCGACGAGCTCGGCAAGATCGCCAAGGAGTACAACGCGTTCATCATGGCCCAGGCCAAGGCCCGCCATCCCGACCTGAAGGACCGCTACTTCAACGTCGGCTTCATCATCAACCCGCGCGGCAAGGTCATCCTCCAGCACTACAAGGTCTCGCCGCTCTTCCCCGTCGAGCACTCCGTGTGTCCGCACGACGTGTGGGACTGGTGGATCGAGAAGTACGGCCGCAACCTCGACGCGTTCTGGCCCGTGGCGGACACCGAGATCGGCCGCCTCGGCATCATGATGGCCAACGAGGGCAGCTATCCCGAGAACGCCCGCGCGCTGGCCCTCAACGGCGCCGAGGTCGTGTATCGCGCGTCGTATCCGCACCCCGCCACCGGCAACGACATCTTCGAGATCCAGAGTCGGGCGCGCGCCCTCGACAACAACATGTACGTGGTGGCGCCCAACATGGGCACGTACTACCTCTTCCCGGAGGAGACGACGCCCATCGACACGTTCGGCGGGCGGTCGTTCATCATCGACTACAAGGGGCGGATCGTCGGGCGGCAGGACTACGGCGCGGGCTCGACGTACGTCGGCGGCGTCGTCGACATCGAGGCGCTGCGCGATCATCGGGCGCGCGCGCAGTGGGACAACTGGGCCAAGGATCTGCGGACCGAGCTCTACCAGATCGTGTACGAGCAGCCCATCTATCCGAAGAACCTGTACCTGAAGCGCGAGCCGATGAAGCACAAGGAGTACCGCGAGAAGGTCATCCGCCGGCAGATCCGCCTGATGCACGATCGCGGGATCTGGGCCAAGCCGTCGTCGAGCTGACGTTCCGCGCTCGTGACGTCCGGGGCGTAGCGCACGTTCGCCCCGGATCGTGAGCGTCACGTCAGCGCGGGCGCGTGAAGGTTCGGAGCGCGACGAGAAGCGCCGCGGCGATCGCGACCACGATCCACAGCGAGCCCTTCGGGAGGTGGAGCGCCTCCACGACTCCGACCGCGAGGCCCGTGGTGATCACGATGGCGCCGCCCACGATGGACGTGAGGGTGGAGCGGCGACGGCGGACCTCGGGCGGCGGCGGCATCCTCAGCGGGCGAGCGTGGCGTCGATGGCGTGGAGGACGCGGGCGAACGACGTGTCGTCGTCGTGGCGTGGGTCGATGGAGACGATCGTTGGTGCGGCCGACCACGGGCGCCACGAACGCATCGCGGTGGTGAAGAGCACGATCGACGGCGCGCCGATGGTGGCCGCGAGATGGCTGATGCCGGAGTCGTTGCCGATGTAGACAGCCGCGGACTTGAGCGCCCCGGCCAGCGCGGGCAGTGGCGGCTCGTGGAGAACTGCGAGTCGCACCCGGGTGGTCGCGGTCACGGCCGCGACGGCGCGGGCATCGGCAGGGCCTTCGTGAATGGCGATCGCCATGCCGCGCTCGGCGAGCGTTTCGATGAGCCGGGTGAACTTGTCGACGGCCCAGCGCTTCGCGTCGCCGCCCGCGCCGGGATGGACGATGGCGAGCGGCGTCCGTCCGTCCCAGCCGGTGCGCGTCAGCAGCGCGGCGCCGTCGGCGCACAGCACGGCGGGCACGTCGACGGGCGCGAGCGAGGGGGCAGCGTCCGTGTCGATCGTTCGCACCAGGTGCTGCCAGACGAGGCCGTCCGTGGGCGTGGAGGGCGCGACGTCGACGCGCGGCGCCGCCGCCGTCATGCGTGCGGCGAATGCGGGGTCGCGCGCGCCCAGGAACGACACGACGCGGCGCGCACGCGACAATGGCGAGTCGGTCGGCAACGCCTCGCCCGCGAACAGCGCACCCACTCCGAGCGCGTCCAGCGGGAGCGCCGCGTCCGCCTCGCCGAGCGCATGGACGAGTCGCGCGAGACGCGGCTCGGCCGCGAGCGTCACGAGCTCGGGCGCGACCGCGGTGCGCAGCGCGCGGAGCGCGGGCACGGCGAGGAGGACGTCGCCGAGCGCGCCGGGGTGGAGCAGCAGGGCGCCCTCGCGCCGCGCGGCCCCGGCGCGATCGGGCGTCACGTCGAGCGCGGACGTCGTCACGAGCGGCGCAGCAGCGAGACGACGGTGTCGTGAACCAGGCCGTTGGTGGCCAGCGCCGTCCCGGTGTAGATCGTCGGCGTTCCCGAGAAGTCGGTGAAGCGGCCGCCGGCCTCCTCGATCACGATCTTGCACGGGGCGAGATCCCAGGGCTTCAGATCGACCTCGGCGTAGATCTCCGCGGCGCCCTGCGCGAGCAGTCCGTAGCCGAGATAGTCGCCGAAGCCGCGCTGGCGTCCCGTCGCGTCGACGAGGCGCACGAAGCCGTCCCAGTAGCCCGCGCGGCGGACGAGGCCGAGCCCGGCATGGAGCAGCGTGGCATCGCGCAGGTCGGCGATGTCCGAGACGTGCACGCGCGCGCCGTTGAGAAAGGCGCCGCCGCCCCGGCGCGCGCTGTAGAGCTCGTCGGTGACGGGATTGTGGATGACGCCGGCCACGACCTCGCCGTGATCCTCGAGCGCGATCAACGTGGCCCAGAACGGAATGCGACGGATGAAGTTCTTGGTGCCGTCGATCGGGTCGATGATCCAGCGGACGGTCTGGTCTCCGCGGCTACCGAATTCCTCGCCCAGCATGCCGTGGGCGGGAAACGTCCCGTGCAGCACGCGCTCGATGGCCTGCTCGGCCTCGCGGTCCGCCCGCGTCACCGGGGTCTGGTCGGGCTTCATGATCACGTCCACGCCGTCCCTGTAGTAGCCGAGCGCGATGCGACCCGCCTCGCGGGCCGCCTCGGTGGCGGCCGCGACGGCGGCGTCGAGGTCGATCATCGCGCGGCCGACTCCTCGCCGGGGAACGGCTCGCCGCGCTCCTTCAGCACGTCGGCGTAGACGTTCAGGGCGTCGACCACCACGGGCATCCCGCCGTAGGTGGCCTGCTGGAAGATGACCTCCGCCACTTCCTGACGCGTGGCGCCGACGTTGAGCGCGGCGTGGATATGCACGTGGAGCTCGTGCGGCCGGTGCAGCACGGTGAGCGACGCGACCGCGCAGAGCTCACGCTGCTTCTGCGAGATGACCTCGCGGCTGTACAGCACGCCGGAGAAGAACATCGACAGGTCGCGCGCCAGCTCCTTGTCGAACTTCTTCCACGTGCCGAAGTCGTTCTCGACCTTCACGGTGTGGAAGAGGCGGTGCGCGGTCTCCTTGGTGCGGCGTCGAAGCTCGGGATCGTTCAGCATGCGCGTCTCCTTGACGGGATCAGATCTTCTCGAGGATGGCGGCGAGCGCGTCGGGCTGCGACATCATCGGATTGTGGGCGCAGTCCATGTCGATGGGCTCGACGCCGAGGCGGGCCGCGTAGCGGGCGGCCATGGCCGGCGTGACGGCCTGATCGCGCAGGCAGCGGATGTAGGTTCGCGGGACGTTCATGGCCCAGAAGCGCTTCACGTCGAGACGCTCGGTGCACGGACGGAACGGCTGGGGCGTGATGCGCGGCAGCGCCTCCATCACGCGCGGGTCGCCGGGCGGCAGATCGCTCATCCACCGCGCGCTCTCCAGCGCGGCGGGATACTGGACCGCGCCACCGCCCGCGGAGGCCAGACCGCGCATGACCTGACGCAGGGCGGGCGGCACGTGCGTGCCGAGGAGGCTCTCGCCGTCGCGCAGGACGACGGCGGCCAGGAACACCAGGTGGCGGACGCGCGCCGGCACGAGCTCGGCGACCTTCGGGATGACCACGCCGCCCATGGAGTGGCCGACCACCACGGCGTCGTGCGCGCCGGCGAGCATCATGGCGTCGGCCACGGCCTGCGCGTACGTCGCCAGCGACGCGCGGTGACGTTCGTGGGCGCGACGACCGTGGCCGGGAAGGTCCACGGCGAGCACGCGATGGCCGTCGCGCTCGAGACGCGCGCGCAGCGTGTCCCAGCACCACGCGCCATGGCTCATGCCGTGGACGAGCACGAACATCATGGGGTACCCTCCTGAAAGCTCGAAGAACGACCGATCATACCGTAGCGTCGCCGACGCTCACGGCGCATGGATCACGTCGAATTCGCCAGGGATGAGGATCGTCGTCGCATGCTGAACCCGCACATCTTCCGCGCCTACGACGTGCGCGGCCGCGTGGGCCCCGACATCAACGCCGAGGTGTTCACGCTCGTCGGGCGCGCGTTCGGCACGCTCATCCACCGGCGCGGCGGTCGCACCGTCGCGGTGGGCCGCGACAACCGCGAGTCCTCGGACTCCCTGCACGCCGGGTTCGTGCGCGGCGTGCGCGCGGCCGGCGTCGACGTGGTCGACATCGGCGAGGTCACCACGCCCATCCTGTACTTCGCCACCGCGCACTGGAAGCTCGACGGCGGCGCCAACATCACGGGCAGCCACAATCCCATCGAGTACAACGGCGTCAAGATGGTGCATCCCGGCGCGGCGCCGCTCAGCGAGAGCGAGATCCAGTCGCTGCGCCTGATGATCGAGCGCGCCGACTTCGAGCACGGCGCCGGTCGCCTCACCGAGCGCAGCCCGCGCGAGGACTACTTCGCCACCGTGCAGTCGATCGTGCGGCCCGCGCGGCGCCTCACCGTCGTGGCCGACGCCGGCAACGGCGTCGCCGGCATGTACGCGCCCGAGCTGCTGCGCCGGATCGGCTGTGACGTCATCGAGCTGCACTGCGAGTCCGACGGCCGCTTCCCCAACCACCTGCCGGACCCCGAGGACGCGGCGAACGTCGTGGACCTGCAGGCGAAGGTCGTCGAGGTCGGCGCGGACCTCGGTCTCGCCTACGACGGCGACGCCGACCGCGTCGGTGTCATCGACGAGCGGGGGGGCCGGCACGAGGCCGACCTGATCCTCGTCCTGCTCGCGCGCGACCTGCTGTCGCGCCATCCCGGGGCGAAGATCGTCTTCGACGTGAAGTCGTCGCAGTCGCTCGTGAACGACATCGTGCGGCACGGCGGCACGCCGATCATGTGGAAGACAGGTCACTCGCACCTGAAGCGCAAGATGCGCGACGACGGCATCCTGCTCGGCGGCGAGGTGAGCGGCCACATGTTCTTCGGCGAGAACTACTACAGCGTCGACGACGGCATCCTCGCCTCGTGCAAGATCGTGGAGATCGCCGCGCGCAGCCGCGAGCCACTGTCGCGGCTGTTCGAGTCCGTCCCGCACCTGGAGGCCACGCCGGAGCTGAAGGCGCCCTGCCCCGACGCCGAGAAGTTCCGCGTCATCGACGACCTCGTGCGCGATCTGAAGCAGCGGTTCGAGACCGTCGACATCGACGGCGCGCGCGTCCTCTTCCCCGACGGCGGCTGGGGCCTCGTGCGCGCGTCCAACACCAATCCGTACCTCACTCTCCGCTTCGAGGCGCCCACCACCCGCCAGATCGACGAGATGAAGCGGGTGATCTACGGGGCGCTGAGCCGCTATCCCTCGGTGACGCTGCCCGACTGAGACGTCGGCGCCGCGCCCGCGCCCGCCGCGAGCGCCCACTCCACGGCCGCCAGCGGCGACCGGACGACGTCACAGTCGCGCGGCCCCCAGCACCCGCCCGGATCGAGCAGCACCGCGCCGAGACCGGCGCGACGCGCGCCCAGCACGTCGACCGAGTAGAGATCGCCCACGTACATCGCGTCGCTCGCGGGCACGCCGGCTCGCTCCAGCGCCATCCGGAAGATCGCCGGGTCGGGCTTCTCCACGCCGACCACGTACGAGTCGAGGACGAAGTCGAGATGCCGCCGGAGCCCGAGTGACTCGAAGATGGACTCCACCGAGCCATTCGAGTTCGAGATCACGCCCACGCGGAGGCCGCGCCCGCGTGCCAGGGAGAGCGCGGCTTCCGCGTCGGGATCGGCGGTGTCGAAGACGCCCACGGGCTGGTTGTAGTCGCGGCGCCAGCGCCGCATGGCGTCGATCACCGCTGCGTCCGCGATGCCCGCTTCGTCGAGCAGGTACGCAAGGTAGCGATCGCCCGTCGATCGGCTCTCCGTCGAGGCGCCGCCCAGCAGGTGCGTGTCGAGACGGACGCGTGCGCGCCATTCCGCGCGCTGCAGCGTCTCGGGATCGACGGGGTGTCCGGCCGCGCGGAGTGCGTCGGCGATCGCGGCGTAGTTCATCCGGAGCAGCGTGTTGCCGGCGTCGAAGAACATCGCGCGCACGAGTCGTCGTGGCGGCATGGGCGGCAGCATACAACGCGGAGTAGAATTCTCTCGGTGAGCCTCCGCTCGACGCTCGTCACCGCCCTCCTCGTCTCCTCCGTCGCCACCGCCGTGGCGCACTCCGCCATGGATCGCGCCGAGCCGCGTCCCGGCAGCCGGCTCCGCACGCCGCCCGCGGAGGTCAAGGTCTGGTTCACGGAGCGCCTGGAGCCGGCGTTCTCGACGTTGAGCGTCGAGAACGCGGCGGGCCACCGCGTGGATCGCGCCGACGGCCACGTCGACGACGTCGATCGCACCTTGATCCGGACCGGGCTCTCGCCTCTCGCGCCCGGCGCGTATCGCGTCGTCTGGCGCGTGCTCTCCGTCGACAGTCATCTCACGGAGGGCGCCTTCACGTTCCGGATCGACCGGTGACCGCGGTCCCGGCCTGGTTGACAGCCGTCGGGCTCGCGGCTCGCGGTGTCGACCTCGCCGCGTGCGTCCTCGTCGTCGGGATCTTCGCTCACGTGTTGACGACGGGGCGCTCCGACCGTCCGACCGCGCGCGCGTGGGAGAGCCGCGTGGTGACCTGGGCCGGCGGCCTCGGCGTCCTCGCCCTCGTCGCGGGCGCCGTCGCCCTCGCGTACCAGACGGCGGTGCTCGTCGGCACACCCTCGGCGGCGTTCGACCGCGAATCCGTGATGCGCGTGCTGCTCGACACGCGGGGCGGACGCATCTGGCTCGCGCGTCACGGCCTGCTCCTGCTCCTCGTCGCGTTCCTCCTCGTGCGCGTCGATGTGACGCGCTCGCTCGACTGGACGGCCGCGCGCCTGCAGGGACTGCTGCTGGGCGGCGCCGCGCTCGCCCTCGTGGCGCTCGCGGGACACGCCGCCGCCGTCACACCGGAAGCCGCGCGCGCGATCGCGGCTGACGTCGTGCACGTCGGCGCCGTCGGCGTGTGGGCCGGCGCGCTGCTCCCTCTCGCCGCGCTGCTGAGCGTCGCCAGCCGTGAGTCCGGCGCCGACGCGCGTCCGTACGCCGTCGTCAGCGCCCGGCGCTTCTCGCGTCGCGCGTCCGTCGTCATCGTCGTCATCGTGCTCACCGGCATCGCGATGACGGTCGATCAGGTGGGCGGGATTCCGGCGCTCGTCGGCACGCGCTACGGTCGTCTGCTCCTGGTGAAGCTGGGCTTCTTCGTGCCCGTGCTGGTGCTCGCCGCGCTCAATCGCGGTCGCCTCCTGCCCGCGCTCTCCGGTGACGCGGTCACGATCGGACGGCCCGCCATGCGGCGTCTGGCGGCGTTCGTCACCGTCGAGGCCGTTCTCGCGCTCGCCATGCTCGCCGTCGTCGCCGTCCTGAATGTCACGCCGCCGGGGCGGCACGAGCAGCCGGTGTGGCCGTTCTCGTTCCGGCTCGCCCCCGCCGTCGTGGCCGACACGCCCGCGCGCACGGTGGCGCTCATCGGCAGTCAGCTGCTCGTGCTCGGCATCGTCGCCGGCGTCGCGGCCGCGCTCATGCGCGCGCGTCGCCTGCCGCTCCTGGGTGTCGCGTTCACGCTCGTCGGGATCGGCGCCGGCCTCGCGCTGCCCCCGATCACCGTCGACGCCTACCCCACGACGTACCGCCGTCCCGAGGTGCCCTACACCGCGTCGTCGATCACCGCCGGCGCCGCGCTCTACGCCGAGCAGTGCGCCGCCTGCCACGGTGGCGACGGGCGCGGCGACGGTCCGGCAGCGTCCGCGCTGCCACGGCCGCCGGCCGATCTGCGCGCCGCGCACACCGGGCAACACACGGCGGGCGATCTCTACTGGTGGATCACGCACGGCATCCCGACGTCCGGCATGCCGGCGTTCGGCGACCGGCTCGACTCCGAGCAGCGCTGGGACCTCGTCAACATCGTGCGCGCGCTCGCCGATGCCGAAGCCGCGCGCACATTGCGCGGCGCCATCGACCCCGGACGCGCGCGGATCGTCGCCCCCGACTTCGCCTACGCCGTCGTCCCCGGCGTCTCGCACACGCTGAAGGAACACCGCGGTCGCCGCATCGTGGTGCTCGTCATCTATTCGCTGCCCGCCTCGCGCCCGCGGCTCGCCGAGCTGGCGACCGCCTACTCGACGCTCTCGACCCTCGGCGTCGAGGTCCTCGCCGTCCCCGCCGACGCCGCTCCGACCCCGATCCGCAGCCTGGACCTCCCGACCCCCGCACTCTTCCCCGTCGTCGCCGAAGGCGCCGCGGACATCGTGAGCGCCTACTCGCTCTTCGGCCGCGCGCCCCACACCGAATTTCTCATCGATCGCCAGGGCTACCTCCGCGCGCGCTGGCTCTCCGACGGCACGACGCCCACCGTGAACACGGTACTCGCGGAAATCCAGGAGCTGAACGCGGAGAAGGTCGTCGCCCCCCTGCCGTCCGAGCACGTGCACTAGCGTGGAGCCGGACGCCGGAAACGACGATGCACGCGCACGGCCCGCGTGCCGTGCCGCCCGGCGACGGCTCGTGGCGGGTGTGGGCCCCGCGTTGCCCGTCGCGATCCATGCCACCGCACGGGCGACACCACCGGGACTCGTCGCGAGGAACGCGACGGGTCGACGCGCGGGCGCGGAGTAGATGCGCGCCTGGAAGGTCGTGGTCCTCGTGGACCTCGCGCTGGTCCTCGGCGTCGCCGGCGGCTACGCGTGGTGGGGGCGCGAGGCCGCGCGTCTGCAGCGCGAGCTGGTCGCCGCGCGCGCCGCGGCACAGGGCGGCGAGCGGCAGTGGACGGTCAACGGCGTGGTACGCGCGGTGCTGCCGGATCTCAACGTCCTCGTGTTCACGCACGAGGACATCCCCGGCTACATGCCGTCGATGACCATGGGCTTTCGCGCGGCGTCCCCGAAGATTTACGAGGGAGTGCAGATCGGCGACGCGGTACGCTTCACGCTGAGAGGCGTTCCCCCGAACCTCATCGTGACCGCCATCGAGAAGACGTCGTGATCGACGAGTCCGTCCGCGTCTACCGGCGTCTCGCGCCGTACATCCGTCCGTACTGGACGTGGCTGGTGGGCGGCGCGGCGCTCGCCGCGGTGGCGTCGGCCATGAACGGCGTGGTCGCGTGGCTCGTGAAGCCGGTGATGGACGGCATCTTCGTGCGCCAGGACACGCGGATGCTGCTCGTCGTGCCGCTCGCGCTGCTCGCCGCGCAAGCGGTGAAGGGCTCCGCGCAGTACTTCCAGGCGTACCTCATGGCGGCCGTCGGTGAGCGCGTGGTGGCCTCGATCCGACGTGATCTGTACCGGCACCTGCAGCGGCTGCCCCTGGCCTTCTTCGCCGGGCAGCACTCGGCCGCCCTGATCTCGCGCATGACGAGCGACGTCGGGCGGCTCAACCGGCTGTCGTCGGACGTGCTCGTCGTGGCCGTGCGCCAGGCCGCGACGGTCGTCGCGCTGCTGACCGTCATGGTCGTGCAGGATCTCCGGCTCAGCGCGTTCGCGCTCCTCGCCTTTCCCGTCATCGCGATCCTGAGCCGCGTCATCGGACGCCGCCTCTACCGCCTCAACCGTCGCACGCAGGAGGGGCTGGCCCAGCTCGCCGTGCTCGTGCAGGAGGCGTTCGGCGCCGCGAAGATCGTGAAGGCGTTCGGTCGTGAGGCACACGAGCGGGCGCGCTTCGACCGCCTCAACGGGCGGCTGGTGACGCTCGCCCTCAAGAACGCGCGCACCGACGAGGTCACGGCGCCGCTCGCCGAGGTGCTGGGCGCCCTCGGGATCTCCGCCGCCGTCTGGTACGGCGGGCGCCGGGTCATCGGTGGCGAGATCACACCGGGCGAGTTCTTCTCGTTCGCCACCGCGCTCATGATGCTCTACACGCCGCTCCAGCGACTGCCGAGCATCGTCAACACGCTGCAGCAGACGCGCCCGTCGGCCGAGCGGGTCTTCGCGATCCTCGACCTCCCGCCCACCGTGACCGACGCGCCCGCGGCGGTCGACATCGACGGCTTCCATGACGCGCTCCGCTTCGAGTCCGTCAGCTTCCAGTATCCCGACGCACCCGCGCCCACGCTGGCCGACGTCTCGCTCACCATCGCCAAGGGCGACGTCGTGGCCTTCGTGGGACTGAGCGGCGCGGGCAAGTCGACGCTGATGGATCTCGTGCCGCGGTTCCACGACGTGAGCGCGGGCCGGCTCACCATCGACGGCCGCGACGTGCGCGACGTGACCCAGAGCTCGCTGCGCGCGCAGATCGGTGTCGTCACACAGGAGACACTGCTCTTCAGCGACACGATCGCCTACAACATCGGCTACGGTCGAGAGGGCGCCTCGCCGGACGAGATCGTCGCGGCGGCCCGCCGGGCCTACGCCGACGAGTTCATCACGAGCTTCCCCGACGGCTACGCCACGGCGGTGGGCGAGCGCGGCGTGCGCCTCTCGGGCGGTCAGCGCCAGCGCCTCGCCATCGCGCGCGCCTTCCTGAAGAACCCGCCCATCCTGATCCTCGACGAGGCGACCTCCGACCTGGACGCCCACAGCGAGGCCATGGTGCAGCAAGCCCTCCGCGAGCTCATGAGCGGCCGCACCGTGCTCATCATCGCCCACCGCCTCGCCACCGTGCGCGGCGCCGACCGGATCGTCGTCATCGACGGCGGTCGGATCACGGCGGTGGGACGCCACGACGAGCTGCTCGCGCGCGACACCCTCTACCGTCGCCTGCACGCCGTGCAGGCGCAGGCGGCGGTGTCCTGAGCCGGTCCGTCGTCACGAGCGCCGCGATCTCAGCGATTACAATGCAGGCGGGGCCACGATGAACGAGACCGATCGCCTCCTCGACGCCATCAAGACGGTCCTCCAGGGCGAGGCGGACCCGCGCGACGAGGCGCTCGTCGACGACGCGCATCCCGCCGATGTGGCCGCGGCGCTCCGTCACTTGCCCCTCGCCGACCAGGTCACGCTCTTCCGGCGCCTCTCGCAGGATCGCGCCGGCGACGTGCTGTCGGAGCTCGACGATGCCGCGCTGCTGGATCTGGTCAAGGCGCTGGACGAGGTCGAGGTCTCCCGGATCCTCGACGAGATGCCTGCCGAGCAGGCCGCCGACGTCGTCGAGGAGCTGCCCGACGACCACGCGGAAAAGATCCTCGACCTCATGCAGGACGAGAAGTCCGAGGAGGTCCAGGAGCTCCTCGAGTATCCGGAGCACTCCGCGGGCCGGCTCATGTCGCGCGATTTCGTCGCCGTCAACGAGCGCTCCACCGTCGAGCAGGCCATCGAGCACGTGCGCAAGAGCGTGTCCGAGGGGCGCGCCTTCGAGCTGTTCGTGGTCGACGATCATCGCCATCTCGTCGGCGTGGTCCCCCTGCGTCGGCTCCTCACGGCGCATCCGTCGAGTCCGGTCTTCGCCGTGCGTGACGAGAGCGTGGTGAGCGTCACGCCGGAGGTGGATCAGGAAGAGGTCGCCCGCCTGGTGGCGAAGTACGACCTCGTCGTCGTCCCCGTCGTCGACCGCCATCAGCATCTCGTGGGCACGATCGCGGTCGACGACGTCCTCGACATCGTGAGCGAGGAAGCCTCCGAGGACATCTTCCGGCTCGCCGGCTCCGACGCCGCCGAGCTCGAGCGTCGCTCGCCGCAGCAGATCGCGCTCATGCGGCTGCCCTGGGTGCTGGCCACGCTCGTGATCGAGCTCGGTGCAGGCGTGGTGATCCACTACTTCGATCACACGCTGAGTCGTGTGATCCTGCTCGCCTCGTTCATGCCCGTGATCCAGGCGATCTCCGGCAACACCGGGCTCCAGTCCGTGACGATGGTCGTGCGCGGTCTCGCCACCGGTCAGGTCCAGCTCTCGCGCTGGTGGGAGCCGCTCCGCCGCCAGATGCAGACGTCCAGCATCCTGGGCGGCGTGTGCGGCGTCGTGGTCGGGACGATCGGCACCATCTGGCACTCCGTGCCGTTCGGGCTCATCGTCGCGGTCTCGATGTTCGTCTCCGTCAACATCTCCGGGGTCGCGGGCACCCTGTTTCCCATGCTCTCCAAGCGCCTCGGCTTCGATCCCGCCCTCACGGCGGGGCCGTTCGAGACCGCGTTCCAGGACGTCCTCGGCGTGACGATCTTCCTCTCGCTCGCCACCCTGCTGCTGCACTGGCTCACCTGAGCGCGGTGCAGCGCGCGCTGCTCATCTCGCTCGGCGGCGCCATCGGCACGCTGGCGCGCTACGTGACCGCGCTCGCGGCCGCGCGGATGCTCGGCGTGGACTTTCCCTGGGGCACGCTGATCGTCAACCTCGTCGGCTCCTTCGTCATCGGGCTCGTGCAGGCGCTCGCCCTCGACGCTCTGGCGCTCTCCGAGGACGTCCGCCTCTTCCTGGTCACGGGCGTCATGGGCGGTCTCACCACCTACTCGGCCTTCAGCTACGAGTCGGTCAGGTTCGTGGAGATCGGCGCCTGGCCCCACGCATTCGTCTACATCGCCGTCACGACCATCGCGTGCCTGGCCCTGTGCTATCTCGGAATGGCAACGGGCCGCCTGCTCGCCGTCCCCGGCGGCTCATGAGCTGACCTTCACCAAAGGAGACTCCATGCGCACGCAGCCCTCGCTCGTCGCCGCCGTCCTGCTGATGAGCGTCGCTCCCGCCGCGGCCCAGCACGGTGCCGGCGCCCACGCGCACACCGGCGCGACGCCGTCCACGGGTCATCTCGCCGCGCAGGCCTGCCAGACGGAGTTCGACAGCGTCGTCGCGGACGGGCGCGGATTCGGTCTCGCCTTCGCCGCGGACCAGAACGGCTATCCCGGTCCCCTTCACGTGCTCGAGCTGAAGGACCGTCTCCGCCTGACGCCGGAGCAGGAGCGCGGCGCGCGCGCGTTGCTGGACGCGATGTTCGCGGAGGGCCGTCCGAAGAGCGCACGACTGCTCGCCTCCGAGGCGCGACTCCGCGATCTCTTCGCCCGCGCGGGCGCGGACGACGCCACGCTCGCTGCCGCGGTGACCGAGGCCGAACAGGCGCGCGCCGACGTACGCCTCGTCCACCTGCGCGCGCACGTGAAGATGCGAGACCTGCTCACCGACGAGCAGCGCCGGGTGTACCACGCCGCGCGCTGGACGAAGTGAGCGGCGTCGTGAGACGCATCCTCCTCGTCGTGGGCGTGCTCGGTCTCGCTGGCGCGCCGGTCGCGCTCCTCGCCCAGACGTCGCAGCCGCCCCCGCATGAGCACCATCACGCCCCGGCACCCGCGCCGCCGCAGAGCGCCGCGCCGACCGACGACGGCGATGCGCCGTCGTCGCGTCACATCACGATGGAGGAACTGCACCGGCTGGGCGGAACGCCGCGCGGCTGGAAGTTCACGCTGCCCGCCGGCGACGCCACGGGTGGAAAGTAGGTATTCGTCGAGGCCGGCTGCTTCAAGTGCCACGTCGTGCAGAACGCCGGGCTACCCGAGGCGGGCGACGACAAGCGACCGGGTCCCGAGCTCACCGGCATGGGCGCGCACCATCCCGCCGAGTACCTCGCCGAGTCGATCATCGCCCCCAACGCGGTGATCGTGACCGGCCCGGGATTCACGGGTACCGACGGCCTGTCGATCATGCCGAGCTACGTCGACAGCCTGAGCGTCCAGCAGCTGCTCGACGTCGTGACGTTCGTCAAGAGCCTGTCGGGCGATGCGAGCGGTCACGCGCATCACCACGGCGGACCACGCGAGGTGGTTGCCGGGGATTACCGGGTCAGGCTCGGCTCCGCGCCGGTCACCGACGCCACCGGCAAGCCCGTCGCCGGCGATCGCTTCATGGTGTTCGTGCTCGATCGCGTGACGGGCGAGCCCGTCCCCTACCTCCCGGTGCAGCTGCGGCTCGTCGCGCCGGGCAAGGCCCCGCGCGTCGTGGTCCTGGCCCCGACGATGGGCGGCGAGCCGTTCCACTATGGCGCCACCGTACGCGTGCCCGACGACGTGGAGACCGTGCGCGTGTCGATCGGGCCCACGACCATGCGCGTGTCCGGTCCGTCCGCGACGCGCTATCGGAAGTCGGTCACCGCGAGCTTCGACTGGCCCTGAGTCTAGCGGTCACTTCTCCCGAGCTGATGCGGTGATGCGCCGCCGTCGGTCAGGTTCTCGATGAAGGTGGCAGCCTTCCTCGCGACCGCGCTCGCGACGCTGCTCGTGCTGCTGGGCGTCTCCGTCCACGCCGATCACGCCGGCGGCGGGCCCTCACCGGGCGGACCGGGCCCGCTCGTCGTCGCGCTCATGTGGGGAGGCAGCGCGTTCGTCGTCGGGATGCTCGTGGTGGCCGTGGTCGCGCGCCTCACGCGACGGCCCCCGCCGGAGGACGGCGAAACGCCGTAGCGTTGCGCCGGCCCCCGCTCGTGGAGTATGTCTAGGACAGCATGCGGTCGCTGAGACCGTTCCTCGCCCCTCTCCTGGTGCTCCTGGCCCTCATCGCGGTGGGCGTCGAGGGGGCCAGCACGCCGCACGCCCACCGCAGCGCCGCCCCGGCCTTCTTCAACCAGGAACACGACCTCACGACGCTGGCCACCTTTGGCGGAGGCGTGCCCGTCCCCGCTTCCGCTCCGGCCGTCGCCCCGATCGTCGCGGTGGCGACCGTCGTCGTCGCAGCCGTCGAGTGCCCGGTCCCGACGCCGTGCCGCCACGGCGACTCGCGCGCTCCACCCGCCCTCCCCGCCTAGCTCCGCTCGTTCCGCGACGTCTCTCGCGGACCCTCGTCCGGGCGCGAGGGACCCATCCCATCCGGACACGGAGGACAACATGCGCGCACGGTCCATCTGGTGTGCCCTCGCGCTCGTACTCGCGCTCGCTGCGCCGGCTGTCGCAGAGGACGCGGAGGCGTTGAAACGGGAGCTCGACGCGCTTCGCAAGCAGATCGAGACGCTCACCGAGCGGCTGCAGAAGCTCGAGACGACACCACCGACACCGGTGCCCGGAGCGGTCGCAGCGCCCGCACCGGCGCCGCCCACGACGGGCGCGCCGGCCCCGGCCGCCCCTCCTGCCGTGACGCTGTCGCCGCAAGACCTCCTGCGGCCACGGGAGCCGTTCGCGGTCTACCAGCAGCGCGCGACGGGCCAGCTCCTGTTCGACATGGGGGTGGTGGGCGACTTCATCGGGAACCTCACGCAGCGAAACGTCGAGAAGGCGAGCGCGGGCACCTTCAGCGGGCGCGAGAACCGGTTCTTCCCGCGCGAGATCGAGCTCGAGATGTTCGGGCAGGTCGATCCGTACGCGCGGGCCGAGGTCCGCATCGAGGCGGGAGAGGACAGCCCGGGCGCGGAGACGAGCGTCTCGCTCGCCGAGGCCTCCGTCACGCTGCTCACCCTTCCGTGGGGCACGCAGGCGAAGTTCGGTCAGATGCGCAATCGGTTCGGGTACGCGAACTTCGTCCACGAGCACGACCTGCCCTGGCCCGATCGTCCCAACGTTCTCGTCCGCTTCCTCGGCGACGACGGCCTCGTGGAGAAGGGCGTGGAAGCCACGTGGGTGCCCGACTTCCTGCCCTTCTACCTCGAAGTCCTGGGCGGCGTGTTCAACGGCGACAACGAGACGGCGTTCGGCAAGGGACGGCTCACGCGCCCGCTCTACACGGGGCGCGTGCGTTCCTTCTTCGAGCTCGACGACGAAAACGCGCTGCAGCTCGGCGTCTCCGTCGCGAACGGCGAGACGGCGGACAACCTGGACAACACGATCGTGGGCCTCGACATGCGCTACAAGCTGCGTCCCGAGGGCTGGCTGCACCCGTTGCTGACGCTCACGGGTGAGGCGCTGTACGGCGTCCGCCGCGTCGAGGAGGTGGGCGCCCCCCCCGGCACCGGCGCACTCGTCGGCACGAAGCGCTGGCGCGAGCGTTGGGGCTGGTACGCGAGCGCCGAGCTACAGCCGTTCCGCCGCTGGTCGGGCGGCGTGCGTTACGACTGGACGGAATTTCCCACCGCGCCCGGCACGGAGTGGGCGGTGGAGCCGTTCATGACGTTCGTGCCGTCCGAGTTCCTCCGCTTCCGTCTCGCCTACAAGCACACGGAGCGCACCCACCGCGATCTCGTCAACCTGAACGGCGGGAGCGGCCGGATCGCGGACGAGCTGCTCCTGCAGGGCACGTTCATCCTCGGCGCGCATCCCGCGCATCCCTTCTGAGGAGATGGTCATGCGACGACTCACCATCGCAGCTGGCGTCATCCTGGCCACGCTCGCCGCCGTCACGACGGGCGCGGTCGGCGCCAGCAAGCTGCGCGTGGTCGCCACGATTCCCGACCTGGCGTCGCTCGCAGAGGCGGTCGGCGGCGACCTGGTCCAGGTCGACGCGCTCACGCGCGGGACGCAGAATTTTCACGAGGCCGAAGTGCGGCCCAGCATGATGCTGAAGCTGCGCAAGGCCGACGTCCTGATCGAGAACGGCCTCGAGCTGGACGCCTGGGCGGACGTCGCCGTGACCGGCGCCAACAACCCGAACATCATTCGCGGTGCGACGGGCCGGATCGACATCTCGCGCGGCGTCCCCGTGCTCGAGGTGCCGTCGGTGCGCGTCGATCGCTCGATGGGCGACGTCCATCCCCTGGGCAATCCCCACTTCTCGCTCGACCCCGGACTGGCGCCCATCATCACGCAGAACATCGTGGACGGATTCGCGCGACTCGCTCCCCAGCACCGCGCCGCGTTCGAGCAGAACCGTCAGGCGTTCCTCACGCGGCTCGAGGGCGAGATGGCGCGCTGGACGAAGCTGGTCGAGCCCGTGAAGGGCGCGAAGGTGGTCGTCTACCATCCCGACTTCATCTACTTCCTCACGCGCTTCGGGTTCGTGCAGGTCGGCACGGTGGAGGACCGACCGGGCATCCCGCCCTCGCCCGCTCACCTCACGCGGCTGATCCAGCAGATGAAGGACCAGCAGGTCAAGGTCATCCTCGTGGAGCCCTGGAACGACGTCAACCTCGCGAAGCGCGTGGCCGAGCAGGCCGGGGCGCGCGCGTTCGTGGTGGCCTCCGCGGTCGGCGCCGTGAAGGGCGCCGACAACTACATCGCGGCGGTCGTCTACAACATCAGGACGCTCGCGGAGGCGCTCCGCTGAGCGTGACGACGTCGGCGCTCACTCCGCTCGTGGCCTTCACCGACGTCAGCGTCGGGTATCGCGGCGTGCCCGTGCGCGAGCACGTGAGCTTCGAGGTCCGCCGGGGCGACTTCCTCGGCATCGCGGGGGCCAACGGCGCGGGCAAGACGACGATCCTGCGCACGCTGCTCGGCCTCGCCTCGCCGCTCGCGGGACGCGTCGAGCGTGCCGATACCGTTGCGATCAGCTACGTGCCCCAGCGCGAGCGCATCGACACCATCGTGCCCGTCACCGCGCTGGAGGTGGCGCTGATGGGACGCCTCACGCGCACCGGCGCGCTGCGCTTCATCCGGCATCACGATCGCGATCACGCCCGACGCGCGCTGGCGCGCGTCGGCGTCGATCACCTGGCCTCACGCCTCTATCGCGATCTCTCCGGCGGCCAGCAGCAGCTCGTGCTGATGGCGCGCGCGCTCGCCGCCGATCCGGACCTGCTCGTGCTCGACGAGCCGACCACGGCCATGGACCTGGTGAGCGAGCACGCGCTCGTGGAGCTGCTGCGCGAGGAGAATCGCGCGCGGGGCCTCACCGTCGTGCTCGTGACGCACCTCCTGCCCGTGCTGCTCGACGTGGCGACGTCCGTGCTGCTCATGGAGGCCGATCGGATCGTGGCCGGACCGACGCAGGACGTCATGCGCGCGGAGACGCTGAGTGCGCTCTACGGTGTTCCGGTCACCGTCGCCACCGTGAACGGGCGACGGACGCTCGTGGTGGGACGCACGTGAGCGAGATGTTCGCCGCGGACTTCATGCGCACGGCTGCCGCGGGGGGCGCCGCGGCCGCGCTCGCCCTCGGCATCCTGGGCGTGTACATCGTGCTCCGGCGCGTCGTGTTCGTCGGTCTCGCCCTCGCCAACGTCGCGACGCTGGGCGCCGCCGTCGCCGTCACGCTGGGGTGGAGTTACGAGGTGACCATCGTGGGGGCCGCCATCGCGGCGGCCGTCGCGCTGGCGCTGTCCGCCACGCCGCGACGCGTGCCCGCGGAGTCGCTCGTCGGCTGGGGCTACGCCGCCGCGGCGGGCGCCACCGTGCTGATCCTCGCCCGCTCCGCCCCCGACACCATCCAGGTCATGGGACTCGTGTTCGGCACCGTGCTCGCCGTGCGGGCGAGCGAGGCCTGGATGCTGGCCGGCATCGCCGCGATCGTCCTGCTCGTCCACCTGGTGCTGGGCAAGCGCCTCACGCTGGTCGTCTTCGATCCGGAGACGGCGCGCGCGGCCGGCGTGCGCACGGCGTGGTGGACCGTCTTCCTGTACCTGCTCGTCGGCGTGGCAACCGCGGCGGCCCTGCGCGCCACGGGCACGCTGCTCGCGTTCTCGCTGCTCACGCTGCCGGCGATGGCCGCGCTGCTCGTCACGCGCAGCCTGGTCGCGACGTTCGTGCTGTCCGCCGTGGTGGCCGTCATCGCGGTGCTGGGCGGACTGACGCTGTCGTTCCAGTGGGACCTGCCGACGGGCCCGCTCACCGTGGTCGTGCTCGCCGCGGTCGTCGCCCTCGCGCAGCTCGTCGAGCGCGTGCGGCGCTGAGTCTCCGCTCCGCCGCGGCGACCCGGCGGCGGGCCGAGCGAGCGCGTGGAGTAGAATGACCGGCGAGATGTCGGCCTCGCGTATCGCGACGCGCACCGCGCTGCTCCTGCTCCCGGTCGCGCTCACGCTCGGAACGTCCACCGCCTTCGCCCATACGGGCGCGACCTCGATCGCATCGACGGTCGTGATGGCGCCGGTACTTCGGCCGGTTCCCATCGAGCGCGGCGCCCCGATCCTCGCTGCCGCGCCCCGGGCCGACCTTTCGCTCGTGGGGGCGCTCGCCGGACTCGTGCTGCTGACCTTGCTGCTGCGCGCCCCGCGGCGTGTGGCCGCCGTGGCGTTCGCGATGCTCATCGCCGTGCTGGCGTTCGAGACCGGCGTGCACGCCGTCCACCATCTGGGCGATCGGCACGCTGCGTCGCACTGCGCGGTTGCGTCGGTGGCTCCGCACGTGGGCGGCACGACGGACGCGCCGTCGACGTGCACGCCCTCCCTCGACGTCAACGCGGATGCCGTCGTCGTCGCCGACGGCGTCGTGCTGCTCGCTCGCTCGCTCGGTCCCTCCCCGGGACGCGCGCCCCCCGCCCTCCCCGCCTGACCCGGAAGTCTCGTTCGTCGCCGTGTCGGTGTCGCGCGCGAGCGCGGCGCTCGCCGACACGACAGAGGTGTCCCGGATCATTCGCGCGAAGGGGAGTGTGGACAGCGTCATGGTCTCTCGCTGGCGCCATTCGTGGCTCGTCGCGGTCGCCGCCTCGTGCGTCGTCCACACGGGGTTCGTCGCCGCCGCGATGGTCATCGGCGCCTCGATGGGCCGCGTGCCGACCGCCGAGGTCCTGCAGGTCGACCTCGTGGAGCCATCGCCCGTCAGGGCACCCGAGCCGCCACCGCCCACGCGCGTCGACCGGACGCCCGCTCCTCGACCGCCCGTCGCGCCGCCGCGCCCGGCCCCGCTCAGTCTTCCCGAGCCGATCGAGACCCCCGTGACGAAGGTCG
>JBKPPN010000285.1:0-9412 GCA_046733575.1 Candidatus Methylomirabilota bacterium
GGTCCTTCGCGCCGACCCCTCGCGCGCGGGCGAGGTCGGCGCGCGCCGCTTCCCGGCCGCCGCCGCGTCGATGATCGTCGGGCTGGTGGAGCGCGACCTGCCGTTCTACGATCCCGTCATTCACGAGGACGCGGTGCGCGCGACGCAGGACTTCGCCCGCGCGCTCGGACAGCTCGAGACGCCCGCGCCGTACGAGGACGTCGTCGCCGTCCGCTACCGCCCGCTCTGGCGCGAAGCGGGAACGTGACGGAGGTCGGGCGACGGCGAGCCTTGACGGGGCCGGGGCCGGGCGCGACGCTGTGCCCGACGGCGGGACGGGCTCGAACGCCGGTGACGTCGCCGGGGCGCTGATCCCGGGGCTGCCGACTCCGGAGGGCTGGGATGAACGTCCGGTTCTGGGGGACTCGGGGATCCCTGGCCAAGCCGGGGCCGACGACGCTGCGCCACGGCGGTAACACGTCGTGCGTCGAGGTGCGCGCGGACGACGGCACGCTGATCGTCCTCGACTGCGGCACCGGCGCGCACGGCCTGGGACAGGCGCTCACGACGCCGGGCGAGCGACGCCACGGGCACCTCATGATCACCCACACCCACTGGGATCACATCCAGGGATTTCCGTTCTTCGCGCCGCTCTTCGTGCCCGGATGCGCGTGGGACATCTACGCGCCGGGCGCGCTCGGCCAGCAGCTCGAGCGCACGCTGGCCGGACAGATGGAGTACAACTACTTCCCCGTCACGCTCGCCCAGCTCGGCGCCGCCATCCGCTACCACGACCTCACCGAGGGCCGCTTCACGGTCGGCGGCGTGCGCGTCACCGCGCAGTACATGAATCACCCCGCCCTCGCCCTCGGCTACCGGCTCGAATCCGGCGGCCGCGTCGTCGTGTATGCCGTCGATCACGAGCCCCACGCCCCGAACCCGGTGGTGCGCGCCGGGGGCGAGTCGCCGATCCACGACGAGGACCGGCGCCACGTCGACTTTCTCGCCGGCGCCGATCTGGTGATCCACGACGCGCAGTACACGATCGACGAGTATCCGCAGAAGACGGGCTGGGGCCACACGCCCGCGGAATGGGCGGTGGACTACGCGGTGGCGGCGGGCGCGGCGCGCCTCGCCCTGTTCCATCACGATCCCCTCCGCGACGACGACGCCGTCGATCGCATCGCGGAGATCTGCCGGCAGCGGGCGCGTGCGGCGGGAAGTCCGCTCCAGGTGTTCGCCGCCGCGGAGGGACTGGAGGTGCGCCTGCCCGAGGGCGACGCGACCGCGCCGGCGGCAGAGCGCGTGCCCGCCCACGCGACGCCGCACGCGCCCTACACCATCCTGGTCGCCGACGACGATCCGACCATGGTGAAGCTGCTGACGCTCGCGCTCGAGCCCGACGGCTTCCGCGTCGTCACCGCGAGCGATGGCAAGTCGGCGCTCGAGGTGGCCCGGCGCGAGCATCCCGCCCTCGTCCTGCTCGACTGGCAGATGCCGGGCGCGGACGGCATCGCGGTGACGCGCGCGCTGCGGAGCGACCGCGATGCGGCGCTGCGGGACGTCCCCGTGGTCCTCATCACCGCCCAGTCCGGCGACGACAACACGTCGGCCGGCTTCGCGGCCGGCGTCACGGACTACCTCACCAAGCCCTTTCGCCCCGCACACGTCCGCGCACGCGTGCAGGCCTGGCTGTTCCGACGACAGGCTCACGAGCCGCGCGGCGCATGAGCGACGCGGCCCGGCTCAGCGCATCCCGCGTCGCAGCGCTCGCCCGGGTCAGCCGGCTGTGCAGCCTGGTCGTCGCGCTGGTAGGCGTGCTGGTCCTGATCGGATGGGTCGCGGACGTCGACTTCATGAAGCGCGCCATCGCGGGGGCGTCCGCCACCAATCCCGTGACGGCCATCGCGTTGATGCTCGCCGGCGTGGTGGTGTGGCTGCAGCACGCGCGACGCTCGTCCGCTTCCATCGCGTGGCCCGCCGTGACGCGCCGGACGGTGGCCGTCCTGCTCGTGGCCCTCGGCGCGATCACGCTCGCCGGATATGCCGCAGGCCGGAACTTCGGTCTCGATCAGTTCCTCTTCACGAGTCGGCTCGCGGGCAACCGGATCGCCCCGAACACGGGGGTGAACTTCGTCCTGCTGGGAATCGCGCTGTGGCTGCTCGACCTCGGTGGGACGTCGCGACGCGTGTTCGCCGCGCTCGTCGCCCTGGTCTCCGTCGGGCTCTCGATCGTCACGACCCTCGGCTATCTCTACGGCGTCGACGCGATGTACGGCATGGGCGCGTACCAGCCCATGGCGCTCCCCACCGCGGTCTGCTTCCTGCTTCTCGGGGTCGCCATCGTCTGCGCGCGCGCCGATCGTGGCTTCGTCTCGGTCATGGTGACGCAGGATGCCGGCGGCGTGCTCGCGCGCCGGATGTTGCCGGCCGCCGTGCTCGTCCCCACCGCGCTCGGCTGGCTCACCCTGTGGACCCAGCACCGGGGCCTCGTCACGGCGGAGCTCAGTGTCGCGGTCGCGGTCGTGCTCGCCATCTTCACGTTCGGCGGGTTCATCGCGATCACGGCCCGCTCGCTCGCGCGCGCCGAGCGCATGCGTCGCATCACGGAACGACACGCCGAGAGCCACCACATGACCACGCGGGTGCTGATGGAATCGGCCACCGTACCGGACGCGATGGTGGGCGTGATGCGAACGGTCTGCGAACGTCTCGACTGGGCCATGGGCGTGCGGTGGAGCGTCGACCCCGATGGCCAGGTGCTCAGGTGCGAGGAGATCTGGTGCGGACCGGGCCGCCGCTACGACGAGCTGATCGCGATGAACCGACGCATGACGTTCGCGCCGGGCGTGGGACTCCCGGGCCGGGTGTGGAGCACGCGGCACGCCGCCTGGATCGTCGACGCCGTGGGCGATCCCAATTTCCCCCGCGCCGCCGTTGCCGCGCGCGAGGACCTGCACACCGCCTTCGCGTTTCCCATCATCGGCCCCAGCGGGTTCCAGGGCGTGATCGAGTTCTTCAGCCCCGAGCGCCGCCCCCCCGAGGCGGCCGTGCTGAGCCTCTTCGAAGGCGTGGGCGGCCAGGTGGGGCAGTTCATCGAGCGCAAGCACGCGGAGGCCGAGCTCGAGCGTGCGAAGGTCGCGGCGGAGGCCGCGACGCAGGCCAAGTCGGAGTTCCTCGCCAACATGAGTCACGAGATCCGGACGCCGATGAACGCGATCATCGGCATGTCGGATCTCATCACGACCACCCGTCTCGATCCCGAGCAGCGTGAGATGGCGGAGACGATCCGGATGAGCGGCAAGCACCTGCTCACCGTCATCAACGACATCCTCGACTTCTCCAAGATCGAATCCGGCAAGCTCGAGCTCGAGGCCGCGCCCGTCGACCTGGCGTCCTGCGTGGAGGAGTCGATCCAGCTCGTCGCGCCGCTCCTGACCGGCGATCGCGTCGAGCTCACCTACGCGCTCGACGAAACCGCGCCGGCCGTCATCGTGGGCGACGCCGCCCGCCTGCGGCAGATCCTCGTGAACCTCCTGACCAACGCCGTGAAGTTCACGCCCGCCGGCGAGGTGGCCGTCACCGTGTCGGGGCGCGCGCTCCAGGGCGCGCGCCGCGAGATCCACTTCGCGGTGCGCGACACCGGGATCGGGATTCCCCGCGAGCGGTTCGATCGTCTCTTCAGGGTCTTCAGCCAGGTCGATGCGTCCACCACGCGGCGCTACGGCGGCACCGGCCTCGGGCTCGCCATCTGCCTGCGCTTGAGCGAGCTCATGGGCGGCAGCATCTGGGCGGAGAGCGAACCCGGCCAGGGGTCGACGTTCCACGTCACGATCCAGGCCGACCAGGTCGACGCGCCGGACCGGACGCTGTCGGATCGCGAGGACCCCGAGCTCATCGGCAAGCGCGTTTTGATCGTGGACGACAACCGCAACAACCGCCTCGTCCTGAAGCTCCAGACCGAGCGATGGGGCATGCTGGCGCGCGAGACCAGCTCGCCCGCGGTCGCCCTCGACTGGATCGCGCAGGGCGATCCCTTCGACGTCGCGCTGGTGGACTACCAGATGCCCGACATGGACGGCGTCGGCCTCGCGCGCGCCATCCGCGGGACGCGGGTCGGGCCGTCGCCGGTGCTGATCCTGCTCTCGTCGGTGGGCCAGCCGTTCTCGGCCGAGCACCGCGACGCCGGCTTCACCGCGGTGCTGCCGAAGCCCCTCAAGCTGTCACATCTGCGCGATCGGCTCCTGGAGACGGTCGGCCGCCCCGACGCCACCGTCGCCGGCGTGGGCGATCACGTCGATCACGAGGAAGCTCGCCGTGGCGGACCACTCAGGATCCTCATCGCGGAGGACAATCCGGTCAACCAGAAGGTCGCACTGCGACTCCTGGAGCGACTCGGGCACGCCGCCGACATCGCGGGCAACGGTCGCGAAGCACTGGAGCAGCTCGAGCGCGCCGCCTACGACGTGGTGCTGATGGACGTCCAGATGCCGGAGATGGATGGCCTCGAGGCGAGCCGTGCGATCTGTGCGCGCTGGCCGGCCCACGAGCGTCCCCGCATCATCGCGATGACGGCCGAGGCCATGCAGGGTGACCGCGAGAAGTGTCTCGCCGCGGGGATGGAAGACTACGTCGTGAAGCCGGTCACGCGTGAGCGGCTGGCCGAAGCGCTGGAGCGCTGCGCTCCCATCCGCCGCACGATCGCCGCGAGCCCCGCCCGCGGACGGGGCGCGACGACGACCGCGACTATCCCGGCCCTCGCCGGTCTCGATCGCGTCGTCCTCGCGCAGCTATTCGACGACCTCGGCAGCGCCGACGCCGTTCGCGACGTCATCGTGAGCTTCCTCGACCAAGCGCCGGCGGCGCTCGCCGCGCTGCACGACGCGGCCGCGCGCGGGGACGCGGCCGGGATGGGGCAGGCCGCGCACATGATCCGCGGGACGAGCGCCATGCTCGGTGCTCGCGCGCTCGCGTCGCTCTGCGCCGAGATCGAGGTCATGGCGCGCTCGGGTGACGGCGCCCGCGCCGCCAGTGTGGCTGGCGAGGTGGAGAGCGTCTACCGGGCGACCGAGGCCGCGCTCGAGACGGAGATCGGGAAGAGATCGTAGCGGCGGATAGATACACCGCATCGGCTGTGAAGCCGCGTGACTCTGTCGATCGCGCAATCCCTCGAGTGATGTCTCAACGCGACGCCGTGGTCGTGCGCCCCAGGCGCCGCTCCACGGCGGCCAGGCCCTGGTCCATCATTCCCGCCACGTAGGGCGCCGCCTGGTGCGGCAAGAGGTCGGCGATCCACACCACGCGGCAGCGGTCGCCGCCGTCGACGAACACCTGCATCGACGCGTTGTGATGGCTGAGGCTGCCGCCCACCGCGGCCCACACGACCCGGCGGGCCGTGTCGTCGATGTCCACGATCAGCTCGCGGACGACGAGGCCGTTGCCGAACGTGACCGTCCGCGCCCCGTCCTCCAGCGTCGTGTCGACGACGAAGCCCGGCGCGAGCCGGGTGTGGATGGCCCCGACGTCACGGACGGCGTCCCACACCTCGTCCGCGGATGCCTGCAACACGAGTTCCTTCCGGATGGATGCCATGTCTCATCTCCTCCTCTCCACGAGGCTAGAGAGAGGCGGCGAGGCGGTCTTGGAGAATCTTGCGCTCGCCGCGGGCGGCCTGGCGGAACCGGCGCGGCGAGACGCCGGCGGCGCGATGGAACGTGCGCACGAAATTCGAGAGGTCGGCGAAGCCGGCCTCGAGCGCGACCTCGGTGACCGGCCGGGTGTCGGCGGCGAGCAGACGCGCGGCGCGACGCAGGCGACAGCGAACGAGGTACTGATGTGGCGTGACACCGAGCACGGCGGCGAACACGCGGAGGAAGTGAAACGGGCTGAGACCGGCCTCGTGCGCCGAGTCGTCGAGGTCGATCGCCTCGTGCGCGTGCGCGTCGATCCAGAGCGCGGTCGACACCGCGCGCGCCCGATCACGCGCGGACGGCGCCGCGCGCGCGGCAGCGCGACCGGCCGTCACGCCGAGGAACCGCGACGCGAACAGCCAGCCCAGCTCATCGAGGCCGACGTCGCTCCGGCTCTCCGCGGCCGCGGCGGCGAGCTCGCCGAGCATCATCATCTCGGACAGCGGCGGCACACCCGCGGCGTTCCAGGCGTCGCCCCGACCGCCGAGCGCGTCGACGGTCTCGGGGGCGAGGTGGAACGCCAGGCACTCGTCGCCCTCACCCCGGCCGTGCTCGTGGGTGCACACGTACTCGTCGCCCGGACGTCCGACCAGGAGCGAGCCCGCGACGAGCTCGAAGCCGCGACCGCGCGCGCGGTAGCCGAACGTGCCGCGCCGGACGTAGCAGACGGAGAAGTCGCCGTGCACCTCGACGACCGGCGGCTCGGCGGCGTCCGCGCTGCAACGGTAGCTCACCACAGACATGCCGGGAGCGCGCAGCCGTGCGGTGACGATCACCACCGCCTCTTCATGCCCGCGGCGTGTCGGGGCGTCGCGACGCCGCGTCGATCCACTCCCACACGACGTTGGGCGTGAGGGGCAGCGAGCGGACGACGACACCCAGGTGCGCGAGCGCGTCTTCCACCGCGTTCGCGATCGCGGCCGGCGCGGGGATCGCGCCGCCCTCGCCCACGCCCTTCGAGCCGAGCGGCGTGAGCGGCGAGGGATGCTCGAGCGCCCCCACCTCGATGGCCGGGACGTCGGTCGCGGTCGGCTTCAAGTAATCCATGAACGTCGAGGTCAGAAGCTGTCCCGCGTCATCGTACCGGAACTCCTCGAGGAGCGCGGCGCCGATGCCGTGCACCGTCGAGCCGTGGACCATCCCCTCCACGATGAGCGGGTTCAGCTCGCGCCCGCAGTCGTGCACCACCACGTATTTCTGGACGGTCACGCCGCCCGTGCCGGGGTCGATCTCCACCAGGCAGCAGTGGGCGGCATTCGCGAACACGAGCTGGGAGGGCACGCGACGGTGCGCGTCGACGGGTCGCGCGGCGGGGTTCTGGTGCGCGTGGCGCGCCTCGAGCCCCGGCTCCTCCCCGGGCGGCAGTCCCAGCACGTCGGCGTACGCGGTCCGCGCCAGATCCCGGAACGTGAGCCGCCGCGACGGCGCGCCACGCACGGCGACGGCGCCCTCACGCACCTCCAGGTCCGCCGGCGCGATCTCCAGGCGATGCGCGGCGATGCGCACGAGCTTGTCGCGCACGCGGCGCGCCGCCCCGACGACCGCGCCGGTGTCGGTCACGGAGAACTTGTTCGAGTAGTTTCCGGACAGGTAGAGCCACGGTGTGGTCGTCGAGTCGAACCCGCGCGTCACCGAGACCTGGTCGGGCGTCAGTCCGAGCTCGTCGGCCACGATCTGGGCGATCACGGTCTCGTAGCCCTGCCCGCTCGGCGGATCACCGACGGCGGCTCGCACCTGACCGTCCGGCTCGACGCGGACCATGGCCGCTTCCGCCGAGCCCGACGCCATGCGGGTGCCGGTCACGAGCTCGTACGACGCCAGGTTGGTGCCGGCGGGCTCGACCGACGTCGCGACGCCGATGCCGACGAGCCGTCCCGCCGCGCGCGCCGTGGCCTGCTCCCGCCGCGCACCCGCGTAGTCGAAGCGCGCGAGCGCCGCGCGCAGCGTGGCCGGGTAGTCCCCGCTGTCGTACTGCGAGCCCGTCGGCGTCGTGTACGGCATCTCGTCGACCCTCACGTAGTTTCTGAGGCGGAGCTCGGTCGGGTCGATTCCGAGACGGCGCGCGAGCCGCGCCATCGTCCGCTCGATGGCGAAGCACATGAACGGCTTGCCGATCCCGCGGTTGGCCCCCGCGGGGCACTTGTTCGTCAGCACCGAGAACGCCTCGTACTGGATCGCGGGGATCCGGTAGCCATTCGCGATGTTGCCGAGCTTGATGAGGTTGTGCTGCGTCGGCGAGACCAGGTTCTTGCCCTCGTCGGTGACGTCGCGCACGCGCAGCCCGCGCAGTGTGCCGTCGCTCCCGTATGCCAGCGCGACGCGCATGGCGCCCCCCGCCGCGTGCATGAGCGCGGTCAGGTTCTCCCGCCGGTCCTCGACGAACTTGGCGGCGCGCCCGCTCGCTCGTGCGAGCAGCGCGCAGATGAGCAGGTACGCGGGTCGCCGCTTGTTGCCGAAGCCGCCGCCGATGTCGGGACACGTCAGGCGCAGGCGCGTCTGGGGCACGCCGAGCGATTCGGCGAGGACCGAGAGCGTCAGACCCGGCCGCTGGTCGTTGGTCCAGAACGCGTAGCTGTCGGTCCCCGCGTCGTGCTCGGCGATGCAGCCGAACGTCTCGAGCGGGGTCGACGCGTAGCGCTGGAACTCGAACACCTCCTCGATGACGCCGTCGGCGCGCGCGAACGCGGCGTCGACGTCGCCGTAGGTGAGCGTGTCGTGCCACAGGACGTTCGTCCCGAGCTCCGGATAGAGCAGCGGCGCCTCGCCGCGGATCGCGGCCTCCGCGTCCAGCGCGGCCGGCAAGGGATCGTAGGCGACGGCGATGCGCTCGACGGCGTCCTCGGCGGTGCCGCGATCGAGCGCCGCCACCGCGGCCACGGGCTCACCCACGAATCGCACGGCGTCGACGGCGAGACAGTGATCGGTGATCGGCACCGGCGTCGGGATGAGCGGCCGGATCGGTCGCGTGAGCATGGCGGCATCGGCGCCGGTCACGACGGCGGCGACGCCGGGGACGGCGAGCGCCGCGCCCGTCTCGACCGACACGATGCGGGCGTGGGCGTGCGGACTGCGCAGCATCGCGACGTGCAGCACGCGGCCCACGGGGAGGTCGTCGAGAAATCGGCCGCGGCCGGCGACGAGACGCTCGTCTTCCCTGAGCAGGACGGCTCGTCCGACCCACCCGCCGTCGGGCGTCGTCATCGGGCCGCGCGCGCATCCGCCGCGTCGACGGCGGCAGCGCGCGCCACCGCGCGCACGATGTTGACGTAGCCCGTGCACATGCAGAGATTCGCCCCGATCGCGCCGCGGATGTCGGCGACGTCGGGGGACGGAGTGCGCGCGAGCAGCTCGTGCGCCACCACGATCATCCCCGGCGTGCAGAACCCGCACTGCAGGCCGTGCTCGTCGCGAAACGCCTGCTGGAGCGGACTCAGCCCGGTCGCGGGCGTCAGGCCCTCGATCGTCGTCACCGACGCGCCGGCGAGCTGCACGCCCAGGAGCAGACAGCTCCGCGCGCTCTCGCCGTCGACGAGCACCGTGCACGCCCCGCACACGCCGTGCTCGCAGCCGACGTGCGTGCCGGTGAGCCCGAGATCGTCGCGCAGGAAGTCGCTCAGCGAGCGGCGGACGTCGACGACGCGCTCGACGGCCTCGCCGTTGACGGTGAGACGCAGGCCGAGCGCGGCCGGCTCGCTCATCCGACGTTCCGGCTCACGCCCGGGCGCGTGGACGCGCAGGACGGC
>JBKPPN010000286.1:0-6985 GCA_046733575.1 Candidatus Methylomirabilota bacterium
GCCGAGCTGGTCGACGCTTACGCGCGCCCGGCGACGCTCGTCCCTCCGACCGTGGACACCGGCGCACTCGGCGCGCTGGAGACGCTGACCGCCCGCGGCTACACGCTGGCCGTCGTCTCCAACACCATGCGGACGCCGGGCGCGTCGCTGCGCAAGGTGCTCGAGCGCTATCGGCTGCTCGGCTTCTTCAAGCATGCGACCTTCTCCGACGAGGTGGGGATCCGCAAGCCCGTCCCGGAGATCTTCGCCCTCACACTGCGTGCGCTGAACACCGACGCCCGCCGGGCGCTCCACGTCGGTGACGACGCACTCCTCGACGTCGCCGGCGCGCGGGCGGCGGGCATGCGCGTCGTGCAGGTCACGCGGAGCCGCGCGGCCGCCGCCGCGAACGACGCCGGCGTCGGCGGCATCGCGCCCGCCGACGCCATGATCACGTCGCTCGCCGAGCTTCCCGATGCGGTCGCGGCGCTCGACCCGTGATGGCGCGACGCTCGCGGAGCGGGCGTCACGCGGTTGCGCGGCGCAGCGTCCGTTGGCTAAGATGACGACGTGACGACCGCTGAGCTGAGGGCGAAGATTCGTGACATCAAGGACTTCCCCACCGAGGGGATCCTCTTCAAGGACATCACCACCCTGCTCAAGGACGGGCCGGCCTTCCGGCACGTCATCGACGAGCTGGCGAACCACTATCACGACGCTCGAGTCGACGTGGTGGTGGGCATCGAGTCGCGCGGCTTCATCCTGGCCGGCCCCCTCGCGCATCAGCTTGGCGCGGGATTCGTGCCCGTTCGCAAGCTCGGCAAGCTGCCGGGCAAGACCATCGAGGTGGAGTACGAGCTCGAGTACGGCCGCGACGCGCTCGCCGTCCACGAGGACGCGATCCGGGTGGGCCAGCGCGTGCTCGTCGTGGACGACCTGCTCGCCACGGGCGGGACGATGGCCGCGACCCTGCGGCTGGTTCAGCAGCTCGGCGGCGTGGTGGTCGGCGTGGCGTTCCTGATCGAGCTGGCGTTCCTCAGCGGGCGCGCCAAGCTCCCGGAGGCTCCCGTGCACTCACTCATCGTCTACGAATGAGACCCCTGGCGTTCGCGGGACTCGTGGTCGGTCTGGCGCTCGCGCCCGGCCTCGCCGTCGCGGACGAGGCCAAGAGCGCGATCAGGCCGTCGATGGTGCTGAACCTGTTCTTGCAGCCGTCCGAGCTCAGCGCGCGTGCGATGGGCCGGGAGATGATGGAGCCCGGGCCGGCCCCGGCGTCGCAGCAGGGCGGCGAGGTCCAGCCCGACGGCAGCGTGAAGTACGGCAACGTCACGGTCACCGTCCGGAATCCCTGTCCTCCCGGCACCGCGCACTACGAGCCGCCACCGTTGCCCGGACGGCGCGTCCGACAGTAGCCATTTCACTGCAGGGGAACCCCGCGGAGGGGTTCCCCCCGTCCCCTCCGGCATACCACGCCAGAGCCGCCACGCCACGGCGCCCCTGGCGTTTTCGGGAGAGATCAGCATGGCCATCAAGACCGTCGGTGTCATCGGGTGCGGACTCATGGGCTCGGGCATCACACAGGTGTCCGCCCAGGCCGGCTTCGCCACCACCGTCGTGGAGGCCAACGACGAGCTCTTGCAGCGCGGGCTCGGCAACCTGCGCAAGACGCTCGACGGCCTCGTCGAGCGCGGCAAGCTGGAGGCCAAGGCCCGCGACGCCACGATGGGCAACATCACGGGCACGACGCGCCTGGAGGACCTCAAGGCGTGCGACATCGTGGTCGAGGCGATCACCGAGAACCAGCAGATCAAGAACGAGACCTTCGCCAAGCTCGACCGCATCTGCGCGCCCGGCGCGATCCTGGCGTCCAACACGAGCTCGTGCAACGTCACCGCGATGGCGGCGGCGACGAAGCGTCCGGGACAGGTGCTCGCGCTGCACTTCTTCAACCCCGTGCCGCTGATGAAGCTGGTCGAGGTGGTGCGGACCATCCTCACCGACGACGCCGCCGTGAAGACCGCCACCGAGTGGGTGCAAGCGGTCGGCAAGGTGCCCGTGCAGGCGAAGGACGCGACGGCGTTCATCGTGAACCGGCTGCTCGTGCCGTACCTGCTCGACGCCATCCGTGTCTACGAGGGCGGCCTCGCCACGCTGGAAGACATCGACCAGGCGATGAAGCTCGGCTGCGGCTATCCCATGGGGCCGTTCACGCTGCTCGACCTGGTGGGTCTCGACACGACGATGTACGTCGCCGAGGTGATGTTCGAGGAGTTCCGCGAGCCGCGCTTCGCCCCGCCGCCGCTTCTCAAGCGCATGGTCATGGCGGGCCAGCTCGGCCGCAAGAGCGGCAAGGGATTCTACGACTACAGGAAGTGACGGCCGCGCGGTGATCCGTCAGGCCGGCGCGCCGAGGCGCGCGGCCAGCGTGCGCAGCTCGGACGGATCGAGGTCCGAGACGAGCGCGTAGCCGAGGTCGCCCGCGCGCCACGCCAGCACGGTGAACCCGCGCACCCGGCGTTCCTCGGTGCCGCGCCCGGGCAGGGCGAGGCCGTCCGGGCGGAACACCAGGAGCGACGCCGTGTGCAGCCGTCGTCCGTAGAGGAACACCGCGGCGCGGCGATCGAAGAAGTATTCGATGGCGCCGCCCTTGAGGGGAAAGTCGGCATCGCCCTCGAAGTGCACGACCGGCGCGAAGTCGAGACGGCCCGCGAACCATGGCTTCACCTGATGCAGCCCCCCGCTTGCCACACCGGGCGGCCGGTCCGGCTGCAGCATGCGAAGGTGATCGTTCACCACCTCGTTCATGAGCCGGTCGACGCCGGTGGTGCGGCGCACCTGATACAGGGGAACGGCGACGAGCAACAGCACTGCGACGGCGAACGCAGGCGCTGCCCACCACCACCGCGCCCGTGGGCTCGATGCCCGCGACGCGCGGCCCTCGGACGTCGGCCACTCCGCCGCGAGCCGACGCTTCAACGCCAGCGACGCGGGATGCTGCGGCAGCCGCCGTTCCAGCACGTCCGTGAAGGCGCGCTCCACCGCGTCCTCGCGCGCGCAGGCGGCACAGCCCGCGACGTGGGCGCGCACCGCGACGTCCAGGTCGTCCGGCAGCCGGCGGGCGTGAGCATCGAGGAGGTGCGTGCGCGCGCGCTCGCAGTTCATGTCCGTCATCGCGCGTAGTCCTTGAGGCGTTCGCGCAGCGCCCGGCGCGCGCGGGCCAGTCGAGACTTCACCGTTCCCACCGGACAGCCCAGCACGTCGGCCACCTCCACTTCCGTCAGGCCCTCCAGGTCGAGCAGGATCACCGTGCGTGCATCCTCGGACAGGGTCATCAGCGCCGCTTCGATCTCCTCGGCCACGATCTTCTGCAACCGGTCCAGCTCGACGTCGTCCCGCAGCCACGCGTCGTCGGCGGCGGCCGCGATGGTCGGCTGCACGGTGTCGAGACCGCCGACCGTCGGGTTCGCGCGCTGGCGGCGGTACAGGCTCACGAACGTGTTGCGCAGGATGCGGAAGAGCCACGCCTTCAGGTTCGTCCCCGGCGTGAAGCCGTCCGCGCCCTTCAGCGCCCGCGCATACGTTTCCTGCACGAGGTCCTCGGCGTCCGCGGCGTTCCCCGTGAGATAGCGCGCCAGGTTATGCAGCGCATCGACGTAGGCGAGCGCCTCCCGCCCGAGGCCGCTCGCCCCGCCGCCCCCGTCGCCACTCCACATGCCCGTCGATCGTACCGACTCGCGCTTTGGAATGCCCACCTATCGTGTCGGGCCACGCCGAGGCGTGTTCGAGTGGACGGAGCCGCTATCCGAGCGTCGAGTCGACGACCGCGAGCGGGTGCTCGCCGGGGACGTACTGCACGTCCGTCACGCCGATCATCCGGCGCGCCTCGGCCTCGGGGATCTTCATGGGGCCGGGCGCCGGCGCGGTGCCGGGCGCGGGTTGCGGGAACGCGGTCGACATCGCGGTGTGGAAGGCGATGTGGCCCTCGACCTTGCGCGCGACCTGGTGAATGTGGCCGTTGAGGACCGTCACCGAGCCGAAGCGACGGAGTGATGCGAGCGCGCGCTCGGCGTCCTCCGTGGTCCAGCCCCACTGCGGGTACACGGCCCAGAGCGGGACGTGCGCGAAGACGACGACCGGCGTGCTCGTCGAGAGCGGCGCGAGATCCTTCTCGAGCCACACGAGCTGCTCGTCGCCGAGCGCGCCGACGCCCTCGCCCTTGTACTTCAGCACGTTGACGAGCCCGACGAAGTGCGTGCCCTTGTAGTCGAAGCTCTGCCAGCCCCGTCCGTCGACGGTGCCCTTGCCGTACCGGCCCAGGTATTCCTTGCCGCCGTCGAGGAACACGTCGTGCTCGCCCGGCACGTAGAACACGCGATCGGTCTTCAGACCCTTCAGGATCTCGGCGACGGTGTCGAACGCACCGGCCTTCTGTCCGTGCGTCTGGTCGCCGGTGTGCAGCACGAAGGCCGGGGACGGACGCAGCGCGTTCACGCGATCCACCACTTGCTGCAGCGTCCCCGCGGCGTCGGGGTTCGCCTGGCCCTTGAAGCCGATGTGCGTGTCGCTGATCTGCACGAACGTGAAGCTCTCTGCTGGCGCGTCGGCGGCGCGCGCCTCGGTGACGAGCCGGGACGACAGCACGCCGCCTGACGCCGCCCACACCAGCCCCGTGCCCGTCCACGCCAGACACTCCAGGAATCCTCGCCGGTCGATGCGATCCATGTCGTCCTCCTTGTCGTCGTCGCTCGTCACTTCACGATCACGGTCGCCCGCATGTGCGGATGCAGCGCGCACATGTAGGCGTACGTGCCCGGCGTGTCGAATCGCTGGACGAAGTGCTCGTCGTGCTCGAGACCGGCGGAGCCGAAGCGGCCGGTCGTCGACGTCACCGTGTGCGGCTCCTCGTCGTGATTGATCCACGTGACCGTCGCGCCCACCGGGACGGTGAGCGTCGTCGGCGCGTAGCGGAACTCCTTGATGTCGATCGTCCGCGTCGGGGCCGCGTGCGCGGGGCCCATGCCGACCAGTGCCACCACCAGCACCGCGGTTGCCAACAGCGACCGTGTCATCTGCCTCATCGTTCTCCCCTTTGCTGAGCCGGCTCACCCGTGCAAACGCACCGAGGCCCGAACCGTTCCATTCGTCCGGTGGACGCGGTGGTGCCGTGGTGACGGAGGAACGCGGTGAAGCGACGGAAACGAGGCGGGCGGTTATGTGCGCGGCATGCGCCGGATGCCGGGTGCGGGCTCGTCAGAACACCGAGGCAGACGGCGTCGCGCGAGCGGGACGACGACGCCCAGGGTGCTGATCACGGGGAGCGGGAGGAGCGGCCAGAGACGCTGGCGGTCGCGCGCGTGGCTGCGCAGCGTGCGGAGCACCGTGCCATCACCGGCCGCGATCTCCGGGCGGCCCCTGAGGAACCGACGCAGGCGCTCCTGCTCGGCGACGTCCATGCGTCGTGACCGATCCCGACCGCCAGCGTGTCGGGGAACGGCTCGACATTGCGATGGCGATCCCGGGCTTGAACGGGCCGCCGCTTGTCGCGCTCGAGGCTGAAGTGATGGGTCGGAAGGCGGGGCGGCGGTCGAAAGCGGACGAACGCCCGTGAGGAAGGCCGACGGTCGGCATTCCTCACGGGGCTACAGGTTGCTAGCGACGGCGCTTCAGATAACCCGCACCCAGCAGGCCGAGGCCCACGGCGAGCGCCGTGAGAGGCTCGCTGGCAGACGCGGTCGGGGTCGACGACCCGCCCGCGGCAGTGGAGAGTCCTGTTCCGAAGACCGGTGATGCAGCAGCAGCCGGTGCCGGTGCCGCAGCCGGCGCGGGCGCGGCCGCCGGCGCTGGAGCGCTAGCGGGCGCGGGACCCTGGCCCTGCGCCATGGCCGGCGTCGCCGCCGCCAGGGCAGCCAGGACCAGAGCGAAAGCGACGGACCTCAGTATCATCGCGAACCTCCCACTCGACGTTGCCATGCTGAGAGACAAAAGACGTGCCGCGGCAGCCACGGTGCGTCGTCGCATGGGGCACGGCGGAACTGGCGGAAAAGCCGAGCGTCGCGCCCGGTCGCCGTGACGGCGGGGGTGAAAACTTCTGCAACTTCGCAAGCCAGGGGCGGCTGGTGCCTTGCACACCACCGAGTGGACCGGGTGCGATACTGACGCCCATGCGAGATGGCCTGGGATTGACGGACGAGCAGCGCGAGGTGCGCGACCTCGCGCGCACGCTGGCGCGAGAGCGGATCGCCCCGCACGCCGCGGAGATCGACGAGACCGAGACGTACCCCGAGGAGCAGCTCCGGCTCCTCGGCGACCAGGGGCTGATGGGTCTCTACATCCCGGACGCCTACGGCGGCACCGAGATGGGCGCGCTCGCGTTCGCGCTGGTCGTCGAGGAGCTGGCGTGGGCGTGCGCGGCGACGGCGGTCATCTATCTCGTCCAGTACGTCGGCGGCTTCCCGATCGTCCACGCCGGCTCGGACGCCGCGCGTCGACGCTATCTGCCGCGCCTGGCCGCGGGTGAGATCACCGCGGCCTTCTCGCTGTCGGAGCCGGGCGCGGGATCCGACGCGGCCAGCGTCGCGACGACAGCCGTGCGCAAGGGCGATCGCTACCTGCTGAACGGCACCAAGATGTGGGTGACGAACGGCAGTCGCGCCGGCGCCATCACCGTGTTCGCGACGGTCGATCGTGGGCGCGGCAGCCGCGGCGTGACCGCGTTCTGCGTCGAGCCGAGCTTTCCCGGGTTCGCCCTCGGCAAGCTCGAGCGCAAGATGGGCATCCGCGGCTCGCCCACGGTGGCTCTCCATCTCACCGACTGCGAGGTGCCCGTCGAGAATCGCCTCGGCGAGGAAGGCGAGGGCTTCAAGGTCGCGCTCGCGGCGCTCGATCGCTCCCGGCCCGCGGTGGGCAGCCAGGCCGTCGGCATCGCGCAAGCCGCCCTCGATGCGGCGACGGGCTACGCGCGCGAGCGGCAGCAGTTCGGGCAGGCCATCGCGAATTTCCAGGGTGT
>JBKPPN010000287.1:0-4446 GCA_046733575.1 Candidatus Methylomirabilota bacterium
GTCGGAGTAGAGACCGGCGCAGTTGACGAGGTGGCGTGCGCGCACGCCGGACCACGCGGTGCGGACCTCCAGCTCTCCCCCCACGCGCGCGATGGACCGCACCTCCGAGCCGGTCGTGATCTCGACCCCGCGCCGGCGCAGCTCGTCGGCCATCGCCGCGCACACCTCGGTGTAGTCGACGATGCCCGTCTGCGGCGAGTGGATCCCGCGCAGCGCGCTCGCGTGCGGCTCGATCTCGCGCAGCTCGCCCGGCTCGAGCATGCGAACGCCCGGCACGCCGTTGGCGACACCGCGCTGGTAGAGCGTGTCGAGGCGCGGCAGCTCCTCGGGCTCCGTCGCCACGACCACCTTGCCGATCGTCTGTCGGCGGATGCCGTGCTCGTCGCAGAACGCTTCCATGAGCCGCGCGCCTTCCACGCAGAGGCGCGCCTTGTAGGAGCCGGGCTTGTAGTAGAGGCCGGAGTGGATCACGCCGGAGTTGTGACCGGTCTGGTGCGTGGCGAGCTTCGCTTCCTTCTCGAGGATCACGAGACGCGCGTCGGGGCGACGCTCGGTGATGGCGCGCGCGGTGGCGAGCCCGAGGATGCCTCCGCCGACGATGGCGACGTCGTATCGGTCGGCCACGGCGCCGTAGTATATCCTAGGCCCTCGCGAAGGAGGCGCGTCATGCCCGGCAAGCACTACGAGGAATTCACCATCGGCGACGTGTTTGGGCATCAGCCCGGGCGCACGGTCACCGAATCGGACAACGTCTTCTTCTCCTGCCTGACGATGAATCCGCAGCCGCTGCACGTCGACTTCCACGCCGCGTCGAAGGCGGAGTTCGGCAAACCGCTCGTGAACAGCATCCTGACCCTCGGCATCGCGGTCGGCCTCTCGGTGGGCGAGCTCACGCTCGGCACGACGGTGGGCAACCTCGGCTTCGAGAAGGTCGAGTTCCCCAAGCCCGTGTTTCATGGCGACACGATCTACGCGGAGACCGAGGTCATGGACAAGCGCGAGTCGCGGTCGCGCCCGCAGTGGGGCATCGTGACGTTCGAGCATCGGGCGAAGAACCAGCACGGCGACATCGTCATGCGGGCGCGCCGCCAGGCCATGATGCGCAAGAAGGGCGCCTGATGCCGCGACGCTCGCTGCACTTCGTTCCCGGCGGCCAGGAACGGATGATCACCAAGGCGCTCACCATCGCGGCCGACGGCCTCATCCTCGATCTGGAAGATGCCGTGCCGCCCGATCGCAAGGCGGCCACGCGCGGCATCGTGCGCGGCTGGCTCCAGCGTCTCGACTTCGCCGGTCGGGAGCGCTGGATCCGCATGAACCCGATCGCGACGGACCTGGCGCGCGCCGACCTCGAGGAGACGATCGCGGGCCGGCCGACGGGCTATCTCGTTCCCAAGCCGCGTCACGCGGGCGACGTGCGCGAGATCGCGTCGCTCCTCGACACGCTCGAGTACCGCCACGGCATCCCGCACGGCTCGACGCGACTGATCCTCATCGCGACCGAGACGCCCGAGGGACTGCTGTACATCCGCGAGGTGGCCGCGGCGAGTCCGCGCACCGTCGCCGTGTCGTGGGGCATCGAGGATCTCGGCTCCGCCATGGGGCTCCCCCGGGTGCGCGACGCCGAGGGCCGCTATCTCGACATCCCGCGGCACGCGCGCATCATGTGCGCCGTCGCGGCGTCCGCCGCGGGCGTCGATTGGATCGACACCGTCTACACCGACATCGCGGATCTGGTTGGCCTGAAGCGCGAGTGCGAGGAAGGCGTGGCGATGGGGTTCAGCGGCAAGATGTCGATCCATCCCTCGCAGGTCGACGTGATCAACGCCGCCTTTACACCCTCGAAGGCCGAGGTCGACGAGGCGCGCGAGCTCGTGGCCGCGTTCGACGAGGCGGCCAGGCGCGGCGCCTTCGCGCTCACGTTCAAGGGCCGGATGGTCGACGCCCCGCACCTGAATCTCGCGCGCAAGGTCATCGCACGCGCGGGCGGCTGACCGGCGCGCCCCGTTCACCACGAAGGAGATGTCCATGAGCCAGCTGTCCGATCTCGTGCAACGTGCGGCCCGCGTCTTTCCCGGCGGCGTGCTGGGAAATCACCGGAGCGGCTCCGATCTGGAGTTCGTCGTTCGCGAGGGCCGCGGGGCGTACCTCTGGGACGCCAACGGCAAGCGCTATCTCGACTATCTCCTCGGGTCGGGCCCCATGCTGCTCGGCCACGCGCACCCCGCGGTGGTCGAGGCGGTGCAGCGTCAGGTCGGCCGCGGCAGCACATACATGCTCCTGAACGAGCCGGTGATCGAGCTCGCGGAGGAGATCGTGCGCGCGGTGGCGTGCGCGGAGCAGGTGCGCTTCACGACGAGCGGCACCGAGGCGACGTTCATGGCGCTCCGGGTGGCGCGCGCGTATCGCGGCCGCGACAAGATCCTGAAGTTCGAGGGCGGCTTCCACGGCACGCACGACTACGGACTGATGAGCGTCAGCCCGAAGTCGCCCAAGGCCTTCCCCGCGCCGACGCCTGACTCGGCCGGCATCCCGCACGTCATCGAGGGCGAGGTGCTCATCGCGCCGTACAACGACCTCGCCACCACCGAGGCGCTGATCGCGCAGTACCATCACGAGCTGGCCGCGGTGATCGTCGAGCCCTACCAGCGCGTGATCGTCCCCGTGCAGGGATTCCTGGCCGGCCTGCGCAATGTGACCCGTCGCTACGACGTCCCGCTGATCTTCGACGAGATCGTGACCGGATTCCGTCTCGCGTACGGTGGCGCGCAGGAGTACTACGGCGTCGTCCCCGACCTCGCCTGCTTCGGCAAGGTGGTGGCGGGGGGATTTCCCCTCGGCGCGGTCGCCGGACCGGAGCGGATCATGCGTCACTTCGATCCGTCGCTCGAGGGCACCAAGGACTTCGTGGTGCAGCAGGGGACGCTCAACGGCAATCCCATCGCCGCCGCGGCCGGTCTCGCCACCCTCGCCGAGCTGCGCAAGCCGGGCACCTACGAGCGTCTGCATCGCACGGGGACGCGCGTGCGCGACGGTCTCGCGGCCGCCGTGCGTCGCCACGGCGTCACCGCGCAGGTCACCGGCGAGGCGATGGTGTTCGACGTCGTCTTCACGGATCGCCCCATCACGGATTACCGCGCGACGCTGTCGGCGGACGGCGCCCGCATGCGGCGCTTCAACGACGAGTGTCTGCGGCGCGGCCTCGTGAAGGCGGTGAACAAGATCTACGTCGCGCTCGCACACAGCGACGCGGACGTCGACGAGACCGTCGCCATCTTCGACGACGTCATGGCGACGCTCGCGAAGAGCGCATGACGCTCGCGCTCAACGTGGCTCTTGACGTCGCGTCCGAGCAGGCGTAGACGGAGAGGTGACGGTGATCTTCGGAATCAACGCGCACCGGAGCACCGTCTGGGCCACTCCACTCGAGGAGGTCTCAGGGATGGACATCACGCCGCCGGACTCTCAGGCGGCGTCGTCGAGGGGGCGGTAGGGAACCTCGGCGGCGCTCCTCCACGGCCCTGACAAGATCCCGGCGATGCCGGGACGCGCAGCAGGCGCTGCGCACACGATGAAGGGGCGAGCGCGGGTGGGGAGGTTCCCACCCGCGCCCCCGGTCCTCAGTTCCGACCTTCCAGTCGAATTCGCGCCATCGCCGATTGCACGAGCCCCGAGTACCAGTCGCGCGTCTCGATCACCATTGCCACCGCCATGCCGCGCTGGACGGTGAACTGATGAACGACGTCGGCCGGTGCGGCGTTATCGCCGGACTCGGGTTCAGGCGCCATGGTCGTTGTGACTGCAACGGCAGTGCCACGGTTGGGTGCTCGACATGACGGAAGGGGGCGCGATGCGCGTCGATCGGACGGTGGTCGCCTCGCGTGCCGAACGCGCCGGTGAGGAGGGAAGTCGGCGGGTCCGTGGTGGGCAGGCCTGGATCACGCGGCGCGACTCGTGGCGCAGCGCCGGCAGTGCCGGCGCTCCAGCTCCAGCCGACTCGTGAGCGGCCCCTGGCACTTCTGGCAGCGCGAGTCACGAATGACGACGTGATGCGAACGGCAGGCGCTCGTGGCCGCCTTCTCCGCATGCCGAGTACAGCCGTCCCAGACGCATTTCCCGAAGGTCATCGAGAACTCTCTTTCCGTCGCGACGAGGCGACGGCCAGCCGCGACTGCAAGCGACATGCCCCAGTCTGCGGATTGCGAAAGTCTGTCCGCGCCGCGAGGACGGCGCGACGCGAAGCAAAATAATGCCCTCTTCTGTGTGCAACGCGTCGCCGATCGCGTGCGCGCGCGTTGCTATACTCGCGACGCACGGATGCTGACCGACCTCTTCACCGTGCTCTCATCCATCCCGGTCGACACCGTGACGGCCGTGATTCCTCCCGACGTGCGCCGCCCATCCGTGACGACGAGTCGCGTCCGCCGCGACGGCGACGACACCGTC
>JBKPPN010000288.1:0-16890 GCA_046733575.1 Candidatus Methylomirabilota bacterium
GGCTCGGGCTCCTTCGGCGTCTCGAGCAGCTTCGGGATGCGCGCGAAGCGCGGCTCGTTCATGAGGAACCGGAACGGCGCCAGGCCGAGGCACCCGTGCCCGATGGTCTCGTGACGATCCAGGCCCGAGCCGAGCGGCGCCTTGGCGTCGTTGACGTGGAAGGCGAGGATGCGGGAGAGACGCACCGTCCGCGCGCACTCATCGATCGTCGCGTCCCAGCCCGCCCGCGTCCGGATGTCGTAGCCGGCCGCGAAGAGATGACACGTGTCGATGCAGACGCCGAGACGTTCGCCCCGGCGCGCGCGCGTCAGCAGCGTGGCCAGCTCCGCGAAGGTCTTGCCGAGGACGGACCCGGCCCCCGCCGTGTTCTCGAGCACGATCTTCACCCGCGACCCCGCCGTGCGCGCGGTGACCTCGTCGAGGGCGGCGACGATGCGCGCCGTTCCTGCTTCGGGTCCCTCGCCCATGTGGGCCCCGGGATGGACGACGACGCCCAGGACGCCGAGAGCGTCGGCGCGCTCGACCTCGTCGGTCAGTCCGTCGACGGCCTGTCGCCACGCGACCGCCGACGGCGCGGCGAGATTCAGGAGGTAGCTGGCGTGCGCGAACACGCGGCGGATCCCCGTGCGCCGGCGGGCGCTCGCGAAGGCCGCCACGTCGCCGGCCGCGAGGGGACGGGACGCCCACTGGCGGTGGTTCTTGAGGAAGATCTGCGCGGTCCCGCAGCCGAGGTCCGCGGCGCGATCGAGGGCCAGGGCCAGACCGCCCGCGATCGACACGTGCGCGCCCACCTCGTCGGCGCCACGTCGCGAACGGCCCGACGGCGTCACCCGGCCGAGCGTATCACGGCGGGTTGACCCTCACCGGACGACAGTGGTAGAAACTAGACAGTCGGAATCTGAACTGCCACGTTTCCCGACGCGGCGCATCCCGGGAGGGTCCCATGACGATGCTCACGATCGACTCCCCGCTCACGACCCGGTTCACGACGAGCTACGAGGTGACCGAGGCGGACATCCGGCGGCTCTACGAGAACGCCAAGCGTGACCAGTGGAACGCCTCGCGTGACATCCCGTGGTCGACGCCCCAGACGGACGACGGCCGCGTCATCGCCGACGAGCTGATCGACATCTTCGGCAGCCCGCTCTGGAACAAGCTGGGCGAGACGGAGCGGGTGAAGCTCAACCGCAGCATCGCAGCGTGGCGGCTGTCCGTGCTGATGCACGGCGAGCAGGGCGCCCTCCTCGCCTGCAGCCAGATGGTCGACATCCTGAAGGACGCGGACGACAAGTTCTTCCAGGCCACCCAGGTCATGGACGAGGCGCGTCACAACGAGGTGCTCGACCGCTACATCGGCGAGCGCCTGGACGGCATGAAGTACCCCATGCCGGCGAACGAGCGAGATCTCTTCGAGTCGATCCTGGGCGAGCACCGCTGGTACCTGAAGACGATCGCGCTTCAGCTCGTGGCCGAGACCTTCGCCGTCTCGCTCTTCCGCATGATGGGCGAGAGCGCGCGGGATCCCGTCCTGGCCGAGCTGTGCAAGCGGGTGCTCTCCGACGAGTCGCGCCACATGGGCTTCGGCATGCTCTCGCTCCCCGACGTGATCGCGCAGGCATCGGCGGAAGAGCGCCGCGAGATGGAGGACTACACCCTGTTCGCCCTCGAGAAGACGCTCACCGGCTTCTTCCCGATCGAGGCGTACCAGGAGCTCGGCCTCACCGCGGCGGAAATCGACGAGGTCAAGAGCTACCGTCGCGCGACGGCGGCCAAGAACGACTACGCGCCGTTCCGCAAGCACTTCAAGAGGGACATGCACGGCTCGATGGTGACGAACCTCGCCAAGCTGGGCCTCCTCACCGAGCGCGTGCGGCCGCGCCTGGAGCAGCTCGGCATCACGCTCCCCAGCGCCTGATCGACGCCGGTGCTGCGCCACGACGCTCAGCCGTCGTGGCGCAGCACCGGCCCGATGAGCTCGTCCAGCTTTCGCCTGCGATAGGACCACATCGCGCGCAGCTGCCTGCCGACGACCAGCGCGTGCGCCACGCGCCCGAGCGGTCCGCCCGGTAACCGGTACGTCACACGGTCCTCCACCAGCGTCGCCCCCTCGTCCTCGAGGAACCGGTGCCGGTGCTCCCAGCGCGCGTAGGGGCCGCGCACCTGCACGTCGACGAAGCGGAAGGGCGGATCGTACTCGCGGATGTACGAGCGCCACCCCAGGCGCATTCCCAGCCAGCGGACGGACAGGTCGAGGATCGCACCCGGGGCGAGCGTGGACGGCGCGCGCTCGACGCGAAATCCGAGCGAGGCCGGGAGGACGCGGGCCAGATTCCGGGGGTCGGCGAAGAACGCGAAGACCTCGGGGCGCGGGCGAGCGAGCCACACGCGCGACTCCAGGACGAAGTCGGCCATCTCGCGGGCGCTAATATAGGCAGGTGCCCGGAGCGAGTCAAACACGCGCCTACGTGGCGCTGGTGATGATCGTCGTGCTCTGGGCGAGCTACCCCGCCTTGATCAAGCTGGCGCTGGATGACTTCCCGCCCTTCTTCTTCGCCACGCTCCGCACGAGCGTGGCGGCGGCGTTTCTCGTCGGCTCGCTCGCGCGCGCGGGCGAGACGGCCACGCGCGGACTCACGGCCGCGTCGTGGCGTCCGCTCCTCATCCTCGGCATCTCGGGCATCTTCGTCTCGCAGCAGCTCTCGTACGTATCGATCCATTACTCGACGGCATCGAATGCGCTGCTGCTCCAGGCCGCCACGCCCGTGATGGTCACCCTCGGCGCCTGGCTCTACCTGGGCGAACGCCTGGGGACCGCGCAGTGGCTCGGCGCGGGCGCGTCCGTGCTCGGCGTCCTGATCGTGATCACGCACGGGCGCTTCGCCGCGCTCCGGCTCAGCGAGATTCACGTCGGCGACCTCATCAACCTGGTCGGCATCGCGGGCTGGAGCGTCTACACCGTGTACGGTCGCCGCGTCCTCGCCTCGCACTCCCCCGCCGTGGCCACCACGGCGGCGTACGTCGTGGGTACGCTGCTGATGATCCCGGTGGCCGTCGTCACGGCGCCGTACTTTCCCGCGCCGCGGCTGTCGTCGACGTTCGCCTGGGGAGTCGTCGTGTATCAGGCCGTGCTCGGCGCGATCGCGCACGTCTGGTGGTACCGCGCCGTCCATGTCGTGGGACCGAGTCGCGCGGCGATCTTCATGAACGTGCAGCCCGTGCTCGGGCTCGCCATCGCGGCGCTGGTCCTGCACGAGCAGATCAGCGCGAGTCAGATCGCGGGCGCGATCTTCGTGATCGGCGGGGTGGCGCTCACGACGCGGGAGCGGGCGTCGCGGGCGTCGCGCTGAGGCGCGGCGCGACGCGCGCGAGAACCTGGTCCGGAGCGGAGAGGCCGCTCCGGACCATCAGGGACGTCAGCCGACCTTCTTCACCTCGGCGAGAATCTTGTCGGGATCCGGGAGCTCGCCCTTCCCGTACCGCTCGATGAAGCGGACCTTGCCTGTCTTGTCGATGACGAAGGTCGCTCGGTTGTTGGCGTTCCAGTCGGGCCAGTACACGCCGTAGTCGCGCGCCACCGACCGGTGCACGTCGGAGAGGAGCGGATAGTTGCTGATGCCCACCGACTTCGCCCAGTTCTCGTGGCTGAAGGGGCTGTCGGTGCTGATACCCAGGACCTGGGTATTGGCCGCCTCGAAGTCGCTCACGCGCTTGTCGAAGGCGGGCATGCACTTGCTTCAGCCCGGGGTCCAGTCCAGCGGGTAGAAGAGCAGGACGACGTTCTTGCCCTTGTAGTCGTGCAGGCTGACTTCCTTCAGCCCGATCGACTTCAGCGTGAAGTCGGGCGCGGCGTCGCCCACGTTCAACGATTTGTTCTCCGTGGTCGTTGTCACTCGGCGGACCTCCCTTGCGCCAGTGTGCGCGGGTTTCGCGTGATCGTAGCACGGGGCTCGGGACGTCGCGCGCCGGCACGCGCTGGCGGCTTGCGCACGGCGGCCCACAGCCGGTGCCGCTGGCTCTCCAGCGGCGCCGCCTCGACGCCGAGATAGTCCGCGGCCGTCGTGACGCGCCCGCTCTCCCAGAGCGACGCGAACCGCTCCGTCGCGCGCTCGTCGCGGAGCGCGTGGTGATCCATGATCACGCGACAGCCCGTGGCGTCGACGATCCGGTGGAGGTTCGCCACGCCGCGCTCGATGGCGTCCGCCCCCACCTCGCGCTCCATGTACGACGGCGGACCGGAGAGATAGAGCAGCGTGGGCCGCTCGCGCAACAGATAGGCCGTGGCCACCGGGGACAGTGGGCCCTGCACGTCCGACGCGAACACGAACCGCTCGCGCTCGGCGGGATCGTCCACCGTGAGCGCGACCACGTAACCCAGGCTCGAGCCGTCCAGGCCGTGGGCCAGCGGCGGTGACACGCGAAGCTCGAGATCGCGGCCCCGCTCGACGTGCCCGTCGGCGGCCTCGACCTTGGCGCTCGCCTGGAGCGTCGTCCACAGCGCGGTGGCACGACGCGCCTGCGCACCGGACACCATGCGACGCGGATCCTTCACGAGCACGCGGCGACCGGCGTAGCAGGTCGCGTCTGAGCGGAAGTGGTCCTCGTGGTAGTGACTCACGAAGAGCAGGGTGGCGCGCGCCGCGTAGGCCGAGATGCGGTCGTTCGCGCGACGCAGGGCCTCCCACTCGACGTCCGCGGGCGGCAGGTTGAAGCGGTACGGCGCGAGCGTCGCGCCGGGGTCGATCAGCAGTCGGGTGCCGCCGGCCTCGATGTACGTGCACATGGAACGGACGCCGAGCGATTCTGCGGCGAGCGGAACGACCTTCAAATGCAGCGCCCGCCGTCGACCTCGACGCACGAGCCGGTGATCATGGCCGCGTCGTCGGAGGCCAGGAAGACCGCCGTGCGCGCGAGGTCCTCGGGCTGGTTCAGTCGCCCGAGCGGCACCGTCTTCACGTACCCGGCGAGGCTCTCGGCGTCGACCTCCGTGCGGTTCATGAACGTGGGCAGCATCGGCGTGTGCGTGGCGACGGGCGCGATGGCCACCACGCGGACGCCGTGCGGCGCCACCTCGAGCGCGAGGGCCTTGGTGAGCGTGATGACCGCGCCCTTCGACGCCGCGTAGATCTGGCCGCCGGGACGGGGACGGATTCCCGCCGTCGAAGCGGTGACGAGGAAGACGCCGCGCCGGGCGCGCTTCATCACGGGCAGCGCGTACTTGGCGCCGAGCCACACGCCCTTGACGTTGACGTCGACGATGCGATCGAAATCCTTCTCCTCGACCTGCTCGACGTCCGTCTTCCACTGCGGCACGCCGGCGTTGGCGAAGAAGATGTCGAGACGACCCCACGCGGCGAGCGCCTGCTCGACAACGGCTTGGTTGTCGGCGGCGCGCGTCACGTCGCAGCGCGCGGCGATGGCGTGCCCGCGTCCGCGCTCGATCGTCTGCACCGTCTTCTTCGCGGCGGCCTCGTCGAGGTCCGCGATCACCACACGTGCGCCCTCGGCTGCGAACGCCGCCGCGGAGGCCGCGCCGATCCCCGATCCGCCCCCCGTCACGATGGCGACGCGATCCTGCAGCTTCATCGACGTCTCCTCAGAGCGCCAGCTGCGCCATGGTGCGGACCGCCTCGCCGTTGCCCGACACCATGATGGTGGTCACTCCCGCACGCTTCCACTCGCTCAGACGCTCGCGGATGCGCTCCTTCGGTCCGACCAGCGCCACCTCGTCGGCGAGGGCGTCGGGCACCGCGGCCTCGGCCTCCGCCTTCTTGCCCGCCAGGTAGAGGTCCTGGATCTTGATGGCCGCTTCTTCGTAGCCGTAGCGGCGCGCCACGTCGTTGTAGAAGTTCTTGCCGCGCGCTCCCATGCCGCCCACGTAGAGGGCGAGACGGCTCTTGACGGGCGCGCGCGCCGCGGCGAGATCGTCGCTCACGTGCACCACCACCATCGGCATGATGTCGAAGCCCGCGCCGGATGTGCCGGCGCGGCGGAACCCCTCGTCCAGCCACTGACGGAACATCGACATGCGCCAGGGCGAGAAGTACACGGGGATCCAGCCCTGCCCCAGCTCGGCGGCGAGCGCCACGTTCTTCGGCCCGATCGACGCGAGATAGATGGGCAGGTCGGCGCGCCCGTGGAGGATCGACTTGAGCGGCTTGCCGAGGCCCGTCGCGCCCGGACCCGCGTACGGGATCTCGTAGTGCTCGCCGCGATACTGCAGCGGCTTCTCGCGTCGCAGGATCGTGCGGACGATCTCGACGTACTCCCGTGTCTTCGTGAGCGGCTTGCCCCATGCCTGCCCGTGCCAGCCCTCGACCACCTGGGGGTTCGAGACGCCGAGGCCCAGCCGGAAGCGGCCTCGCGAGAGCGCGTCCAGCGTCATCGCCGTCATCGCGGTCATGGCGGGACTGCGTCCGGCGATCTGCATGATCCCGGTGCCGACGTGGATGCGCTCGGTGCGCGCCGCCACCCACGCCGCCATCGTCACCGCGTCCGAGCCGTACGCCTCCGCCGTCCACACGGAGTCGTAGCCCAGTCGCTCCGCTTCGAGGATGCGTTCCAGGTCGACGTCCACCGCGGATCCCGAGTAGTTCAGGTTCAGCGCGAGCCGCATCGAGCACCTCTCCCCGGGGCGCGCGGCGCCAGCCGCGACCTGTGCGATGGATCCCACTGGTGGCGACGCAGCGACACGCGACCGCCGCGCAGGCGGACGCCTTCCTGCTCGAGACGGATCCGCTGTGTCAGCATCCCGCTCATCACTCGTCGCGGGCTGATCGCGCCGTGGGCGTTGACCACGCGGTGCCACGGGACGTCGGCGGGACAGTCGCGCATGGCGCGCCCGACGGCGCGGGCACGACGCGGATACCCGGCGAGCGCGGCGAGCTGCCCATAGGTGACGACGTGGCCGCGCGGCACACGGCGGAGCACGCGGTACACGACGTCGTCGAAGGTCACGCCGTGGTCGCGCCGCCCTGCAGCTCGTACAGGCGCGCGTAGAGACCGCCGCGCCGCACGAGCTCGGCGTGGGAGCCGTCCTCGTGCACGCGACCGCGGTGCAGCACGAGGATGCGATCCGCCTCCTGGATCGTCGAGAGCCGATGCGCGATGGTGAGCGTGGTGCGTCCCGAGAGGAGACGGCGCATGGCGTCGCGGATCAACGCTTCCGATTCGGGATCGACACTCGAGGTGGCTTCGTCCAGCACGAGGATGGCGGGATTGTATATCAGGGCTCGCGCGATGGCGAGGAGCTGACGCTGTCCGTGCGAGAGATTCGCGCCGCGCTCGCTCAGCTCCTCGTCGTAGCCGCGCGGCAGGCTCGCGATGAAGCGGCGCGCGTTGGCCTGATCGACGGCGCGCTCGAGCACGTCGTCGGGCACCGCGCCATCGGCGCCAAGACGGAGATTGGTCGCCACGCTTCCCGTGAAGAGCACGGTGTCCTGGAACACGATGCCGACGTGACGCCGGAGACGGGCGAGGTCCCACTCGCGCACGTCGACGCCGTCGACGAGCACGCGCCCGCGCGTGACGTCGTACGAGCGGTTGAGGAGCCGGGCGCACGTCGACTTCCCCTCGCCCGTCGCGCCCACGAGCGCCACGTGCTCGCCCGGCCGCACGGTGAACGAGCAGTCGCGGAGCACCCAGTGCTCGCCCTCGTACGCGAACCACACGCGGCGGAACTCGATCGCCACGGTGAGCGACGGCGGCGGGGCCGGGACCGCGTCCACGGGCGACACGATGGCCGGAGGGTGATCGAGGAGCTGGAAGATCCGCTCCGCGCCCGCCATGGCCGACTGCATGACGGTGAACTTCGCGCCGAGATCGCGGATGGGCAGGAAGAAGCGTGAGGTGTACTGCAGGAACGCCACCAGCGTGCCGAAGGTCAGCGCGCCCGCCGCGATCTGACCGCTGCCGTACCAGATCAGCAGCCCGACGGCGACGGCGCCCAGCGCCTCCACCGACGCGTAGAGCGATGCCTCGTAGATCGTCGAGCCGAAGAGCGCGCGCCGGTAGTCGTCGTTGAGGGCGCGGAAGCGCCGGCGCTCGTGCGCCTCGCGCGCGAAGAGCTGCACGACGGCCATGCCCTGCAGCGACTCCTGGAGAAAGCCGTTGAGGCGCGAGAGGCGGCTGCGCACCGTGCGGTACGCGCGGCGCGCGTTCACGCCGAAGTAGCCGGCCGCGGCCACGAGGGCTGGGATGAGCGAGAACGTCACGAGGGCGAGCCGCCAGTCCATCCACAGCATCACCGCCACCACGCCGCCCAGCGTGATGACGTCGGCCACGACCGCGAACAAGCCGCTCGTGAAGGCCTCGCTCACCGCGTCGACGTCGTTGAGCACGCGGGTCATGAGCCGGCCCACGGGGTTCCGGTCGAAGAAGCGGGCGTCGAGCCGTGTCAGGTGCGTGAAGAGCGTCGTGCGCAGGTCGTGCATCACGCGCTGCCCGATGACGTGCATGAGGTACGACTGCACGCTGCGCAGCACGTAGAGCGCGGCCAGCACGCCCACGAACGCGCCGACCACGGGCATCAGCCCGTCCCAGTCCCCCACGAGGATGTGGCTGTCGATGGCGACCTTCAGGAGATAGGGCTGGAGCAGCTCGACCGCGGAGACGAAGGGAAACACCGCGACGGCGCCCAGGATGAGGCGACGGTGGGCGCGGCTGATCGTCCACAGGCGCGACGCGAGCCGCCGATCGAAGGCGCGCCCGACGGCGCTGTCGGCGTCGAGGTCGTCGCTCTCACGCACGGGCGATCTCCTCCTCGAGCTGCTGGGTGCGCCAGAGCCGGGCGTACAGGCCGCCCGCGCCGACGAGGTCCGCGTGCGTGCCGGTCTCGGCCACGCGACCGTCGCTCAGCACGACGATCCGGTCCGCGGCCTGGGCCGCGCGCAACCGGTGCGTCATGGCGAGGATGGTGGCGCCGGGGGCGGCGACACGGAGGCCGCGCAGCATCTCCTCCTCCTTCGCCGCGTCGACGCTGGCGAACACGTCGTCCAGGATCAGCATCGGCGGCCGTCCCACCAGCGCCCGCGCCAGCGCGACGCGCTGGCGCTGGCCGCCCGACAGCGTGAGACCACGCTCGCCCACCACCGTGTTCCAGCCGTTGGGCAGCGCGTCGATCTCGTCCTCCACGCCCGCGGCCCGCGCCGCGACGCGCGCGGCGTCCAGGTCGAGCCCTTCGCGCTCCAGCGTGACGTTGTCGAGGACCGAGCGCGAGAAGAGAAAGGCCTCCTGCGGCACGTAGCCGAGCGTGCCGCGCAGCGCGTGGAGCGACAGCGCCGCCACGTCGTGGTCGCCGATGAAGACCGTCCCCGCCGGCGGCTCCCACAGGCGCGCCACCAGCGCCCCGAGCGTCGACTTGCCGCTCCCGGTGGGCCCCACGACGGCGACGTAGCCGCCCGCCGGCACGTCGAAGGTCACGTGCGACAGGACGGGGTCGCGGCCGCCGTAGGCGAAGGTGAGGTCGCGGAAGTGGAGCGCGCGGTCGACGGGTGGACGTTCGTCGCCTCCGCCTCCGCGCACGGGCGCGTCGACGATCTCCTGGATGCGGAGCATCGACGTGAGGCCGCGCCGCACGAGCGAGAGCGTGAACCCCAGCGCGATGGTCGGCCACGCCAGGTACGCGAGGTAGCCGTTGAACGCGACCAGCGCGCCCAGGCTCAGGCGATCCGCGATGACGGCGCGACCGCCCACCCAGATCACCACGAGCGTGCCCACGCCGGCGATGAGCGACATCAGCGGTGAGAACATCGCCTCGACGCGGCCCAGGGCGAGGCTCCGGCGGAGATACCCATCGTTCTCCCGCGCGAAGTCTGCGCTCGCCTGTGCCTCCATCGCGTACGCGCGCACTACCGTCATCCCGGCCAGGTGCTCCTGCACGTGGGCGGCGACCACGCCGAGCTGGGCCTGCGCGGCCTCCGATCGATGGTGGACCTGGGCGTTGAATCGCTTGGCCAGCGCCACCATCACCGGGTACGGCGCCATCGCGCAGAGCGTGAGCCAGGGATCGAGAGCGAGCATGAACCCCAGCGCCCCGGCGAACGCGAACGTCGTCTGAATCAGGCTCACCGTGCCGAACCCGACGAGCGACTTCACGGTCGAGACGTCACTCGACGCGCGGGCCATCAGGTCGCCGGTACGGCGAGCGCCGTAGAACGCGGGCGGCTGCGCCTGAAGGCTCGCGTAGAGATCGTTGCGGAGCGCCCACTCCACCCGCTGGGCGCCGCCGATGACGGCGAAGCGCGACGACATCCGGGCGAGGCCGTTCGCGGCGGCGAGCACGAGGATCAGCCCGACGTACCCGCCGATCCGGTAGTCGCCGCCCTGCAGCGTGTCGATGGCGCGCTTGATGACGACGGGGATGAGCAGGGAGAACGTGGTGCCCGCGAGCAGGCAGACCGTGCCCAGGGCGTAGCGACGGCGGTACGGACGGACATAGCGCCAGACGGCGCGTACGGACGACGACGTCGTCACGTCCTCAGGCGGATCGGTCCCCGCCTTTCAGCGCCGCGCCCCGTCGACGTGCGGTAGGAGCGCGGCGTACACGGCCGCGGTGGCCGGCGTCGGGATGCCGTGTCGCTCTCCGAGGCGCGCGGCGTGACCGTGGAGGCCCTCGATCTCGATGCGCTTGCCCGCGAGCAGGTCGTGGTACATCGACGACACCGTTTCCGGTGGCATGCCCTGCGCCATCCCCGCGATCGTGTCGACGACGTCGGGCGCCAGCTCGACCTTCTCGGCTCGCGCCAGCGCCGCGGTCTCCTCGAGGATCGCGCGATACATGCGCCACGTCGGCGGCACCGCGCGGATGACGCCGATGGGCGCGCGCGTGAGCGCGGTCATGCCTGCCTGGGCGTTGATCATCAGGTACTTCTCCCAGAGCTTCCGCTTGATGTCCGTCGAGAGCTCGACGGGCACGCCGGCCGCGTCGAAGGCCGCGCGCAGCCGGTCGACGCGCGCGGTCACCGAGCCGTTCATCTCGCCGAGGGTCACACGGCCCAGGAAGCGGTGCTCGATCACGCCGGGGTCCCCGAGCGTCGCGAAGATGTAGGCGACGCCCCCCAGGGCGTGACCGGGCCCGAGGATGGCGTCGATCTTGTCCTCGTTGTCCACGCCGTTCTGCAGCGTGAGGACCGGCGTGTCGGGAGCGACGACGGGCCGGAGCGATTCGACGGCGGCCTCGGTGTCGAAAGACTTGACCGCGACGATCGCCGCATCGACGGGACGCTGGTCGCGCAGATCGCGCACGGCGGTGACGCGAGCGTGCCACTCGCCCTCGATGCTCGAGCGGACGCTGAGACCGCGCGCGCGAAGCGCGTCCAGGTGGGCGCCGCGCGCCACGAACGTCACGTCGTCTCCCGCGCGCGCCAGCTTGCCGCCGAAGTACCCGCCGACTCCGCCCGCGCCCACGACCGCGATCCGCATCCACACTCCCCTTTTCGCGAACGATTCATGCTCCGGGACGCCCTCTGCCTTGTCAAGCGCGCGCGGCGGCATGCGGACCGTGTGATAGATTCCGACGATCATGGCGTCCAGTGAGCTCAGCGTCGCGACCGACGCCGCACGCCGAGCCGGCGACCTCCTGCGTCGTGAGCTTCGCGGTCCCCGGCGCATCGCGTTCAAGGGCTCGCCCACCAACCTCGTCACCGAGATGGACGGCCGCGCCGAGGCGCTCATCGTCGACGCCCTCAGGTCCGCGTTTCCCGCCGACGGCATCCTGGCCGAGGAGGGGGGCAGCACGCCCGGGCGATCCGGGCGTCGCTGGATCATCGACCCGCTCGACGGCACGACCAACTACGCGCACGGTGTCCCCATCTTCGCGGTGTCGATCGGCCTGGAGGAGGCCGGACGGATCGTGGTGGGCGTGGTCTACGACCCGAGCCAGGGCGAGCTGTTCACGGCCGAGCGCGGCGCGGGCGCGTTCGTCAACGGCGAGCCGCTCCGCGTGTCGTCGACCGCCACCCTCGACGAGAGTCTCCTCTGCACCGGCTTCCCGTACAACGTGCGGGAGACGCCGGAGAACAACTTCCGCCAGTACACGACCTTCAGCCTCCGCACACGGGGCGTGCGCCGCATGGGATCCGCGGTCATCTACCTGGCGTACGTCGCGGCGGGGCGACTCGACGGGTACTGGGAGTTGAGGCTCGGGGCGTGGGACGCCGCCGCCGGCTCGCTCATGGTCGAGGAAGCCGGCGGCCGCGTCACCGGCGTGACGGGCGCACCGCTCGACCTCGGCGTGCCGTCCATCGTGGCGAGCAACGGGGTGATCCACGACGCGATGCTGCGCACGCTGGCCGAGACGGCGTCGTGATGGCGCGCGACCGCGCGGTCGCGCCGCGCGATGGCTGAAGCGATGGCCGACGCGGTGGCGCGGCGGCTGGCGCGCTTCGTCCGCGCGCTCTCGCTCGACCGGATCCCGACCCCGATCGTCGAGCGCGCGAGGCTCCTCACGCTGGACACGCTCGGCAGCTGCCTCGCCTCGTCGACGATGGACTTCGGCGCTGCCGTGATGCGGACGGCCACCGGGCTGGGCGGCCGGGCGGACAGCACGGTCGTCGGCGCGCCGACGCGTGTCGCCGCGGCCAACGCGGTGCTGGCCAACGGCACGCTCGCCCACGGGCTCGACTTCGACGACACGCGCGAGGACGCCATCGTGCACACCGGCTGCGTGGCCGTGACCGCGGCGCTGGCCGTGGCCGAGGCTGTCGGCGCGTCGGGCGTGGCGATGCTCGAGGCCGTGGTCGCCGGCGTCGAGGTGATGTGTCGCGTCGGCCTCGCCGTGCCGGGGCAGCTGCACGCGCGGCACTTTCATCCCACCGGAGCGACGGCCGCGTTCGCCGCCGCGGCCGCCGCGGCCAAGCTTCGCGGCCTCGACGACGACGCGCTCGTCAACGCCTTCGGCATCTGCGGCAGCCAGGCCAGCGGGATCATCGAGTACCTTGCCGACGGATCGTCCACGAAGCGCCTGCACCCGGGCTGGGGCGCACACGCCGGCCTCATCGCGGTCGACCTCGCGGCGGCGGGCTTCACGGGACCCGAGACCGTCTTCGAGGGTGACCACGGCTTCTACCAGGCGCTCGCGGGTGGCGTCGATCCGGCCCGACTCGACGCGGAGATCGCGAGCCTCGGCCGCACGTGGGAGCTGGGCCATCTCACCTTCAAGCCGTACCCGTGCGGCTCCATCGCCCAGCCCTACATGGACTGCGCGCGCGACCTGCGCGCCCGCCACGCGCTGACGCCGTCCGCCATCGCCGACGTCTGCTGTCGCACGGCGGCGGGACCGGTGCCGCGCCTGTGGGAACCGCTCGCAACCAAGCACCGTCCCCCCAACGGCTACGCCGCGAAGTTCAGCCTTCCCTACCTGCTCGCCGTCGTGCTGACGCGCGGCACGCTGACGCTCGCCGACACGTCGGACGCGGCGGTGGCCGACGAGGCGATCCTCGGCCTTGCCGCCCGCGTCCGCTACGCGATCGACGCGACCATCGACTATCCGCGGCAGTTCGTGGGGGACGTCACGGTCACGACCACCGACGGCCGCACGTTCACCGAGCGGCGCGATCATCCGCGCGGTGGGCCCGACGATCCGATGTCGTCGGCCGACATCATCGAGAAGTTCCGCGCCAACGCCGGGCTGAGGCTCGATCGTGCAAGGATCGACGCCGTTGTGGCCGCCGTGGACGGGCTCGCCACGGCGGCCGACGTGCGGACCCTCGGGCGCGCGCTCGCGTGGTGAGCCGACCCCACTCGCCGAGGAGAACCACCACCATGCGCTTCCGCCGCCCCGCCGCCGTCGCCACCGTCGCCGTCGCCGCGCTCCTGCTGTCCGTCACCGTCGCGCGCGCACAAGACCCACGGGTCGACGCGGCGAAGAAGGAGGGCAAGGTCGTCTGGTACACCTCGCTCGCGCTCACCAGCGCGGAGAAGGTCGCGAAGCTGTTCGAGGCCGCGTATCCGGGCGTCAAGGTCGACGTCCATCGCACGGGGTCGCAGCGCATCCTCCAGCGCGTGATGCAGGAGCTGAGCGCGGGGATCAAGAACGTCGACGTGGTGCACACCTCCGACGCCGGGCACTTCGTGCTGCTGAAGCAGAAGCAGCTGCTCGCTCGTCACACGCCGCCTGGCGTGGACAAGTTCCCGCCTGGCTTCCGCGACCGCGACGGCTACTACTTCGGCCTCCGCGCTACCGTCAACGCGATCGCGTACAACACCAAGAGCGTGACCGCCGCCGACGCGCCGAAGACCTGGAAGGACCTGCTCGATCCGAGGTGGAAGGGCAAGCTCGTCACCGCGCATCCCGGCTACAGCGGCGTCATCGCCACGCACGTGCTGGCCCTCGTCAACCTGCACGGCTGGGACTACTTCAAGCAGCTCGCCCAGAACCGCGTGATGATCGTGCAGTCGGCCGTCGATCCGGCGGGCGTCGTCGCGTCCGGTGAGCGCGCCGTCGCGGTCGACGGCGGCGACTACACGTTCTACCAGACCAAGAAGAAGGGCAATCCGATCGAGGTCGTGTACCCGAAGGAGGGCGTGCCGCTCGTGGTCTCGCCGACCGCCATCACCACGTTCGCCCCGCATCCGAGCGCCGCCCGGCTGTTCACCGACTTCACGTTCACGCGCGAGATCCAGCAGGTGCTGGCCGACAGCGAGGGGCTCTACACGGGCCACCCCGAAGTGAAGTATCCGGCCGACAAGCCGAAGCTCTCGGAGCTGAAGCTCCTCGCCGTCGATCCCGAGGAGCTCGAGAAGCGGGACGACGAGATCAAGAAGCGCTTCGTGGAATTCTTCGGCGCCTGACGACGGGTCGCGCGTGGACCGCGCCCTCCCCGTCTGGATCCTCACCGCGCTCGCGCTCGTGGTGCTGATCCTTCTGCCCCTGGGCTGGCTCGCGACCATGAGCGTCACCGGCGCCTCGGGGCCCACCCTGGGGCACTACGCGCGCGCGTTCAGCGACGTCGCGGTGTTGCGCGCGCTCCGGAACACGGTCGTCCTCGCCTTCTGGGTCGGTGTGGTGTCCGTCGCCGTCGGGACGCCCATGGCGTGGCTCTGCGCCCGCACGGACATGCCCGGCGCCGGCGTCCTGCGCGGGCTGATCCTCGCCTCGTTCGTGACCCCGCCCTTCCTGGGCGCCTTCGCGTGGGTGATGCTCGCCGGCCCCAACGCGGGCATCCTGAACCGCCTGTACCGCGGGCTCACCGGCGCCACCGACCCGGTCGTCGACATCTTCACCATGACGGGCCTCGTGTTCGTCATCGCGCTCTACACGCTGCCGTACGTCTTCATCATGCTCAGCAACACGCTCGCGCTGATCGCGTCCGACCTGGAGGAGGCGGCCTCGATCCTGGGTGCGCGACGGTTTCACGTCGCGCTCACCGTGACGCTGCCGCTGATCCTTCCCGCGCTGGCGAGCGGGTTCATCCTGTCGGTGCTTCAAGCGATCGCGCTCTTCGGCTCCCCGGCGATCCTCGCCTTGCCGGCCGGTTTCCACACCATCACCACCCAGGTGTGGGGACTCTTCCAGTACCCGCCCAAGCCGGAGGTGGCCGCGGCGCTCTCGATGCCGCTGCTCGCGGCCACCGCGCTGCTGCTCTACGTGCAGAAGATCGTGCTCGGCCGTCGCGGGTACGCCAGCGTGGGCGGCAAAACGGGCGGGCGACGACGGCTGCCGCTCGGCCCCTGGCGCTATCCCGCGCTGCTCGCGTGCCTCGGCGTGATGGCGTGCTCCATCGTGCTGCCCTACGCCGTCCTCGCCAAGGCCGCCTTCACGCGCGCGTGGGCGCAGCCCCTCACGTGGGACAACGTCACCCTCGCCAACGTCGCGTTCACGTTCCTCGAGTACAGCGCCACGCGCGGCGCCATCGTCAACACCCTCGAGCTCGCGGTGCTGACAGCGACCGTGGGCGCCGTGCTGGCGGCGCTGCTCGCCTACGTCGCGGAGCGACGCGTGATCGCCGGCGCGACGTTCCTCCGCTTCCTGGCGCTCGCGCCGGTGGTCGTGCCCGGCGTGGTGCTCGCGGTCGGGCTCTTCATCGCCTACGCGCGTCCGCCGCTCCTGCTGTACGGGACGATCTGGATCCTGTTCATCGCGTACCTCACCAAGGAGCTCCCCGTCGGCTACGCCCAGTCGGAGGCGACGTTCCGATCGATCCATCCCGAGCTGGAGGATGCCGCGCGCATCCTCGGCGCGGGACGCCTGCGCGCGCTCGTGCACGTCACGGCGCCGCTCGCGCGCAGCGGCATCATCGCCACGTGGTGCTTCGTGTTCATCGGCGTCATCCGCGAGCTCTCGGCCTCCATCATCCTGTTCACCCCCGCGACCAAGGTGATGTCGGTCGTCATCTTCGACCTGAAGGAGGAGGGCCAGTTCGGCGCCATCGCGGTGCTCGGACTCTTCATGCTGGTGATGACGTTCGCCATCGTGGTCGGCATGCAGACGCTGCTCGGCCGCGAGGTGATGGGAGCGCGCGAGTGAGCGGTCTCGTCCTGGACGGCGTCACCAAGCGGTACGGCGACGCCCCCGCCGTGCACGACCTCGACCTCGACGTGCGTCCGGGCGAGCTGCTCGCGCTTCTCGGTCCATCGGGCTGCGGCAAGACGACCACGCTGCGTCTCGTGGCAGGATTCCTCACCCCCGACAGGGGCGAGATCCGCGTCGGCGACCGCCGCCTCTCCGCCCCGGGCCACGTCGTGCCGCCCGAGCAGCGACGCATGGCCATGATCTTCCAGAGCTACGCGCTGTGGCCGCACATGACGGTGGCCCAGAATGTCGGCTACGGCCTGCGCTTCAAGACGAGCCTGGCGCGCGCCGAGCGCGACCGTCGCGTGCGGGAGATGCTGCGCGTGGTGCAGCTCGGCGGACTGGAGGCGCGCTACCCCGGCGAGCTCTCCGGAGGTCAGCAG
>JBKPPN010000289.1:0-4748 GCA_046733575.1 Candidatus Methylomirabilota bacterium
CGCCGAAGGAGCCCGAGCCCACGATGGACCTGAAGAACCTCGCCACGCTGCGACGGCTACGGCGGTCGGGACGGGCGCTCAGCGCGCGGTCGTGACGCCGACGCGTCGGCACAGGTCGCGCACCGGACAGGTCGAGCAGCGCGGAGAGACCGGCGTGCAGACGTTCTGTCCGAACGTCACGAGCAGGTCGTTGTAGCCGATCCAGAAGCGGCGCGGCAGGCGCGCGCGGAGCGCGACCTCGGTCGCGTCCGGCGTCTTCGTCTTGACGTAGCCCAGGCGATTCGAGATGCGGTGGACGTGCGTGTCCACGCAGATTCCCGGCTTGCCGTAGCCGATCGTGACGACGAGGTTGGCCGTCTTGCGCCCGACGCCCTTCAGGGTCACGAGCGCGTCGATGTCGTCCGGCACGCGGCCGTCGAACCGATCCAGCAGGTCGCGGCACAGGGCCAGGATGACGCGCGCCTTCGTGCGGTAGAAGCCGACGGGATAGATCGCGCGCTCGATCTCGCGCGGCGTCAGGCGCAGCATGTCGCGCGGCGTGGCGGCGAGCGCGAACAGTCGCTCGGCAGCGGGGCCGGTGGTCGTGTCCTGGGTGCGCAGGGACAGGAGGCAGGCGACGAGCACGCGGAATGGATCGCCGCTGTCGGCGGAGATGGCGGACAGTGCGGTGCGGTGCCAGGCGACCGACGCGCGACGGAGACGGCGGACGACCTCGGCGATGGGAAACGGGGGACGACTCAGCGTCGCGCGCACGCGGCCAGGATCCAGCGGCTGCGCTCCGCGCGGTCGCCGCCGTGCGCGATCGACTCGCACGCCGCGGTCAGCAGCCACGCCATCGCCTCCACGGACAGGTCATCGCGCACCTCGCCCGCGCGCGACGCCGCCTCCACGACCTCCCGCACGCCGAGCGCGACCTGCTCGCGCGCGAATGCCAGGGCGAGCGCGGCCCGATCGTCGCGGCGCGCCGCGTTCCAGGCCGCGAAGACGGCGGCGGCGAGGGGAGCGTCCGGCCGCCACGCCTCGACGAGATGCTCGATGGTCGCGGACATCGCCTCTCGCGGTGTCGACGTACGTGCCGGGATCGCGGCCACCTCGCGCGCCAGGCTGAGCAGCCGCGCCTCGGCGTCCGCCTCGATGGGCGGCGTGTCCCTCACCATCGGCACCGCGTGGCATAACGCGGGTGGAGACGACGGCAGGTCGGTCGGCGTGGCGACGGGCGGCTTCGCGACGGGAACGGTGATGGCCCGGGCCGCGCGTGCGGCCCGCTTGCGAGAGCGCCGACGCGAACGCTTCCGTGCACGCGCCATCACGCGTCACGATAGCATCCCGTCCCGCCGCGACGACGATCGCGTCCCGCCGCCTTGGCGCGGAGGGCCGGCGCCTTGCGCCGCCGAGGGGCGACGCCTACTCGTAGCGGAGGGCGTCGATGGGATCGAGCCGGGCCGCCTTGCGCGCGGGATAGAAGCCGAAGAACACGCCGACCAGTGCCGAGAAGCCGAACGCGATGGCGATGGAGTGCACGTTGACGAGCGTCCGCCACTCCGCGAAGTAGCTGATGAGCCCGGAGCCCGCCAGCCCGAAGCCGATGCCGATGATGCCGCCGATGAGCGAGAGCGTGATCGCCTCCACGAGGAACTGCGAGAGGATGTCGCGCCCGCGCGCGCCGATGGCCATGCGCAGCCCGATCTCGCGCGTGCGCTCGGTCACCGAGACGAGCATGATGTTCATGATCCCGATCCCGCCCACCAGCAGCGAGACCGACGCGATGGCGGCGAGGAGATACGTCATCACCTTGGACGACTCTTCCTGGGTCTGCAGGATCTCGGACAGATTTCGAATCCAGAAGTCGTCGTCCTGCTGAGGCTGCAGGCGGTGACGCTGACGCAGGAGCGCGCGGATCTGCTCCTCGGCCTCTCCCATGTCGTCGCTCGCGCGGACCTTGACCGAGATGGCATTGACGGAGCGGTAGTTCGACAGGCTCACGCCGAGCACCTTCTTCTTCGCCGTGCTGAGCGGAATGATCGCCACGTCGTCCTGGTCTTGCCCCCAGGAGTTCTGGCCCTTGCGATCCAGGAGCCCGATGACCGTGAAGGGCACCTTCTTGATGCGCACGATCTGCCCCACGGGATCGCCCTCGCCGAAGAGGTTCAGCGCGGTGGTCTGGCCGAGCAGGACGACCTTGGTGGCGCCATCGACGTCCTCGGGCGCGATGCTGCGTCCCGCGATCACGGACCAGTCACGCGCCTCGAGGTAGTTCGGCGTGACGCCCTGGATGGACGTGGCCCAGTTCAGGTTGCCATAGACGATCTGGGCGCTGCCGCGACTGGACGGCGCGGCGGCCTGCACGGCCGGGATCTCGCGCTGGATGGCGTAGGCGTCGTCCTCGCTGATGGTGAGCTGCGTGCCCTGACCGAGGCGGATGCCGCCCTGGCTGACGCTGCCCGACAGCACGATGATGAGGTTCGATCCGAGGCTCTGGATCTGCTCGGCCACCCGCGCCTGTGCGCCCGAACCGACCGCCACCATCGCGATGACGGCGGCCACGCCGATGATGATGCCGAGCATGGTGAGCATGCTGCGCAGCTTGTTGACGCGCAGCGCGTTCACCGCGATCCGCATGCTCTGCAGGATGGTCACGCCAGCGCCTCCTCTTCCTCCTCGTCCTCCTCCTTCGGCAGCGCGGCGAGCGCGGCGGCGGCGTCGGCGGGGGCGGGGAGACGCTCGTCGCGCACCAGCCGCCCGTCGCGAAACGTGACGACGCGCGACGCGTACGCCGCGACATCGGGCTCGTGGGTGACGAGCACGATCGTCAGCCCCTCCCGGTTGAGGCGCTGGAGGAGGGCCATGATCTCGATGCTCGTGCGCGTGTCCAGATTGCCCGTCGGCTCGTCGGCCAGTATCACGGACGGATCGTTCACCAGCGCGCGCGCGATCGCGACGCGCTGCTGCTGGCCACCGGAGAGCTGACTCGGATGGTGCGCCTCGCGCTGGGCGAGACCGACGTCGTTCAGACGCGCGCGGGCGCGGGCACGTCGCTCCCGGGCCGGCGTGCCGGAGTAGAGGAGCGGCAGCGCGACGTTGTCCAGCGCGGTGGTGCGAGGCAGGAGATTGAACGTCTGGAAGACGAAGCCGATCTTCGCGTTGCGGATGCCGGCGAGCCGGTCACGGGGAAGTCCGGCGACGTTCTCGCCGTCGAGCACGTACTCGCCCGCGGTCGGCGTGTCGAGACAGCCCAGCACGTTCATGAACGTCGACTTCCCCGAGCCGGACGGGCCCATCACCGCGACGAACTCGCCGTGGTCGAGCGTGAGCGAGACACCGCGCAGCGCGTGCACCGTGTGACGACCGAGCCGGTAGTCCTTCACGAGCCCGCGCGTCTCGATGATCGGCATGGCTCAGAGCCTGAGACGCGGACCCGACTGACTTCCGCCGCCTCCCGGCCGTGGACCGGACGGCGCGCCCGTCATCCCGACGACGACTTCCTGACCGTCCGTGACGTCGCCGCGCACGATCTCCGTCGACGATCCGTCGCTCAGCCCCAGCGTCACGTTCACCGGCTTCACGCCGCCGTCGGCGCCGACGATCCACACGCGACCCGGCGTGCCTTCCCGGCTGCCGCCACGAGGCGCGGTCGACTGATCGTAGAGCGCCTGCTGCTCGGGTGTCAGGATCTGCCGGATCCGCACGCGCGTCGCCTCGCGGATCCTGGCCGCCTCAGCCTGGCGTTGCGCGCCGTCGAGCCCCTGCAGTCCGCGGTACTGCGCCCGGCTGTCCTCGAGGATGGGATCGAGCTTCCTCGTCTGCTCGGAGGTGAGCTTCAGATCGTTGATCAGTCGCTCACGGATGCCCGCCATGCCCTCGCGCCCTCCGCCGCCAGAGCCACGCTCGGCCGTCCCGGGCGGCGTCGCCCCACGTGAGCCGCCTTGGGTAGAACCGGCCTCGGCTCCGGAGGGGCGGAAGCGCAGCGCCGCGTTGGCGACTTTCAGGACGTCGGACTTCTCCGCCGTGACGAGCTTGACGTTGGCGGTCATCCCGGGCAGGAGCTTCAGATCGGGGTTCGGAACGTTGACGATGACGATGTAGGTCACGACGTTCTGCACGATCTGCCCGGCCTTGCGGATCTGCGTCACGTGCCCGGAGAACGAGGTGCCGGGAAATGCGTCCACGCTGAACGTCGCGCGATCGCCTTCCTTCAGGCGTCCGATGTCGGCCTCGTCGACGCTCGTCTCGACCTGCATCTTGGTCAGGTCCTGCGCGATGGTGAAGAGGACCGGCGCCTGCAGGCTGGCCGCGACGGTCTGTCCGACGTCGACGGCGCGGGAGACGACCACGCCGTCGACGGGGGCTCGGATGGTCGTGTGCTCCAGGTCCACCTCGGCCTGCCGCAACGTCGCTTGCTTCAGCTTCACCTGCGCCCGCGCGGCGGTCAGCATCGCCTGCATGACCTCGAGCTGCGCCTCCGCCGACGTGACCGACGCGGTGAGCGACCGCTCCGTCGCCTGCGAGGCGTCGAGCTGAGCCTGGGCGGAGTCGTGCGTGGCCTGGGAGGTGTCGCGGTCCGCCTGGGCAATGAGCTGCCGGTTCAGGAGCTCGCTCTTGCGGTCGAGATCGCGGCGCGCGTCGACGAGGACGACGCGGGCCTTCGCGGTGTTCGCGCGGGCGCTCGCGAGGGCCGCGCGCGCGTTCTCGACATCCGCGCGCGCCTTGGCGACCTGCGCCTGCTGGTTCAGGACGGACGCGACGGCGCC
>JBKPPN010000290.1:0-5220 GCA_046733575.1 Candidatus Methylomirabilota bacterium
GTTCTTCGTCGGTCACGCGCTCTGGCAGAGCCCGCTGCGCTGACGGCCGTCGCGGCGCTCGCCTATGAGCCGCCTGCCCCGCGCCAGGCCGCGACGTTCGCCTCGATCTGACGCGCGTGATCCTCGAGGTGCTGCGCGTAGATCCTGAGCCAGCTCTCGGCGCTGTAGCGACCCATCTGGGTGTGGCGGCCGACCTTCGCCCACGCGGAGTCCGGAAGACGACGGAGCAGGGCGACCGTATCGGCGCGGACGGCGTGCACGGTCGCGAGGCTCACGTCCACGGGATGCGCGTGGTAGTCGAGTCCACGCGCCCACGCCGCCTCGTCGTAGCCCTGGATCACCGGATCCGGATCCATCACGAGGAGACGGATGCGGGCCGCGGCCTGCGTCTCGGAGTCGGCGCAGTGCACGACCACCTCGTGCGCCGACCATTCCCCGGGTTTCGGTCGCCACTGTCGCGCCGCCGCTGGCACCGCGTCCCACGCCGCGCTCAGCCGGCGCGGGCCGTCGGCGTACTGCTCGACGAGCGTGACGCGCTCTCCGGTCGTCACGCTCAGGCCAGGGGCGCGGGCAGGTCGGACCGGCCCATCAGGTAGAGGTCGACGCCGCGCGCGGCGGAGCGGCCCTCGGCAATCGCCCACACGATGAGCGACTGGCCGCGCTGCATGTCGCCACACGCGAACACGCCGGGCACCGACGTCATCCAGCCCTCGTCGCGCGCCACGTTGCCGCGCTCGGTCAGCGTCACGCCGAGATCGGTGAGCATGCCGGCGCGCTCGGGTCCGACGAAGCCCATGGCGAGCAGCACGAGGTCGACGTCCATCGTGAAGTCGCTGCCCGCGACGGGCTTGAAGTCGAGACGACCGCCCTCCCGCACCATCTCCACCTTCACGCCGTGGAGCCGTGAAACGCGGCCGTTCGCGTCGCCCGTGAAGCGCTGCGTCGAGACGGAGTAGACGCGCTCGCCGCCTTCCTCGTGTGCGCTCGACGTGCGGAAGATGTTCGGCCACTCCGGCCACGGATTCTCCGGGGCGCGCGTCTCCGGGGGTCGCGGCAGGAGCTCGAACTGGTGAACGGAGCGCGCGCCCTGGCGATGCACCGTGCCGAGACAGTCGGCGCCGGTGTCGCCGCCGCCGATGATCACCACGCGCTTGTCCCTGGCGCTGATGAACTCGCCGTCGGGGATGTGATCGCCCTCGCACCGACGGTTGGACAGCGTGAGGTACTCCATCGCGAAGTGGATGCCGGCGAGCTCCCGACCGGGGATGGCGAGATCGCGCGGGGCGCAGGCACCTCCGGCGAGGACAATCGCGTCGTGCTCGCGACGCAGCTCCGCGACGCTCACGTTGACGCCGACGTGGACGTTCATGCGGAACGCCACGCCGGACTTTTCCATGAGCGCGAGCCGTCGGTCCAGCACGCGCTTCTCCATCTTGAACTCCGGGATCCCGTAGCGCAGCAGGCCGCCGATGCGGTCGGCGCGCTCCAGCACGGTCACCCAGTGACCGGCGCGGTTGAGCTGCTCCGCGGCGGCGAGTCCGGCCGGTCCCGAGCCCACCACGGCGACCTTCTTGCCCGTGCGCACCAGCGGCGTCTCGGGACCGACGCGTCCATCGTCGAACGCGCGCTCGACGATGGACACCTCGACGGCCTTGATGGTGACGGGCTCGTCGTTGATGCCGAGCACGCAGGACCCCTCGCAGGGCGCCGGACAGAGGCGACCCGTGAACTCGGGGAAGTTGTTCGTCGCGTGCAGGCGCTCGATCGCGTCCGCCCACTTGTCGCGGTACACGAGATCGTTCCAGTCCGGGATGATGTTGCCGAGCGGGCAGCCCTGATGACAGAACGGGATGCCGCAGTCCATGCATCGCGCGGCCTGCTTCTTGAGCTCGTCGCCGGGGAAGGGAAGGTAGACCTCCTTCCAGTCCGCCAGGCGCTCGGACACCGGACGCGTGGGCCACTTCTTGCGCTGGATCTCGAGGAATCCGGTGACCTTACCCACTCGTGGCTCCCACCAGCTCCGCGAACGTCGGCTCGCGGCCCTCGCTGCGCGCGCGCGCCTCGGCGGCCAGCACGCGCTTGTAGTCCTTCGGCATCACCTTGACGAACTTCGGCTGCATCTCGACCCAGCGCTTCAGGATGCTCTCGCCGTGCGTCGAGCCCGTCGCGCCGACGTGACGGGCGATGAGGTCGCGCACGAGCTCGATGTCGGGCGCCTCGTCGAGCGGTTCCAGGTCGACCATGCCGCGATTGCAGCGACGCGCGAAGTCGCCCGCCCGGTCGAGCACGAACGCAACGCCGCCCGACATGCCGGCGGCGAAGTTTCGCCCCGTCCGACCGAGCACCACCACGCGGCCGCCCGTCATGTACTCGCAGCCGTGGTCACCCACGCCCTCGACGACCGCGAGCGCACCGCTGTTGCGGACGGCGAAGCGCTCGCCGGCCACGCCGCGCACGTACGCCTCGCCGCCCGTCGCGCCGTAGAGCGCGACGTTGCCGATGACGATGTTGTCCTCCGCGGCGAAGGTGCTCCCGCGCGGCGGGAACACCGAGAGCTTGCCGCCCGAGAGGCCCTTGCCGAAGTAGTCGTTGGAGTCGCCCTCGAGCGAGAGCGTGATCCCGCGCGGCACGAAGGCGCCGAAGCTCTGGCCCGCGGAGCCGGAGAAGTGCACGGTGATCGTGTCGTCCGGCAATCCCTGACCGCCCCAGCGCGACGTCAGCTCGTAGCCCAGCATCGTGCCCACGGTGCGGTTGATGTTGCGGATGGGCAGCGCGAACGCGACACGCGTCCCGTGCTCGAGCGCCTCGATCGAGCGTGCGATCAGCGTGTTGTCGAGCGCCTTCTCCAGGCCGTGGTCCTGCGCCCGCACACAGTGTCGCCCGACCGCCTCCGGGACGGCGGGCTGGTGCAGGATCGCGGAGAGGTCGAGGCCCTCGGCCTTCCAGTGATCGAGCGCAGGCACGAAGTCGAGGCGATCGGCCCGGCCCACCATCTCGTCGATGGAGCGGAAGCCCAGGCGCGCCATGTACTCGCGCACCTCCTCCGCGACGTAACGGAAGAACGTCTCGACGAACTCGGGCTTGCCGGTGAAGCGCTTCCTCAGCTCGGGATCCTGCGTGGCCACCCCGACGGGACACGTGTTCAGGTGGCAGACGCGCATCATGATGCAGCCCGCGACGACGAGCGGGGCGGTCGAGAAGCCGAACTCCTCGGCGCCGAGCAGCGCCGCGACGATCACGTCGCGTCCCGTCTTGATCTGCCCGTCGACCTGCACCACGATCCGGTCGCGCAGGTTGTTCATGACGAGCACCTGCTGCGTCTCGGCGAGCCCGAGCTCCCACGGCGCGCCGCCGTGCTTGATCGACGTCAGCGGCGAGGCGCCTGTCCCGCCGTCATGACCGGAGATCAGCACCACGTCGGCGTGCGCCTTCGACACGCCGGCCGCCACCGTGCCGACACCGACCTCGGCCACCAGCTTCACGTGCACGCGCGCCTTGGGGTTCGAGTTCTTCAGGTCGTGGATGAGCTGCGCGAGGTCCTCGATCGAGTAGATGTCGTGATGCGGGGGCGGCGAGATCAGTCCGACGCCGGGCGTGGCGAACCGGACCTTGGCGATCCAGGGGTAGACCTTGTGACCAGGCAGCTGGCCGCCCTCGCCGGGCTTCGCGCCCTGCGCCATCTTGATCTGCAGATCGTCGGCGTTGACGAGGTACTCGCTCGTCACGCCGAAGCGCGCCGACGCGACCTGCTTGATGGCGCTGCGGCGCCAGTCCCCGTTGGGGTCCCGCTGATAGCGGGCGGGGTCCTCGCCGCCCTCGCCGGTGTTCGACTTGCCGCCGATCCGGTTCATGGCAATGGCGAGCGTCTCGTGCGCCTCCTGGCTGATCGACCCGTACGACATTGCGCCGGTGGCGAACCGCTTCAGGATCGCGTCGACCGGCTCGACCTCCTCGATGGGAATCGGCTGCTCCGCCCACCTCAGGTCGAACAGCCCGCGCAGCGTGGCGTGCTTCCGGTTCTGCTCGTCGACCAGCGTCGTGTACTGACGGTAGATGTCGTAGCGCTTCGCGCGCGTGGCGTGTTGCAGCCTGTACACCGTTTCGGGATTGAAGAGGTGGTACTCGCCGTCGCGCCGCCACTGGTACTCGCCGCCCCAGTCGAGCTCGGGCGTCCCGACGGGCCGGGTGGGGAAGGCGTGCTCGTGACGCCGACGGACTTCCTCCGCGATGACGTCGAGGCCGATGCCGCCCACGCGCGACGCCGTCCAGGTGAAGTAGCGGTCGACGAGCGCCTTGTCGAGGCCGATGGCCTCGAAGATCTGCGCGCCGCAGTAGCTCTGCAGCGTGGAGATGCCCATCTTGGACATGACCTTCAGGACGCCCTTGTTGAGCGCCTTGATGTAGTTCTTCACGGCCTTGGCGTGGTCGACGCCCGTGATCACGCCCTGGCGGATCATGTCGTCCAGCGTCTCGAAGGCGAGCCACGTGTTCACCGCGCCTGCGCCGTAGCCGATGAGCAGGCAGACGTGGTGCACCTCGCGGGCATCGCCCGTCTCGACGATGAGACCGCAGCGCGTCCGCGTCCCCTCGCGCACGAGGTGGTGATGCACGGCGGCGGTGGCGAGCAGGCTCGGGATCGCCGCGCGATGGCCGTCGACCCCGCGATCCGAGAGGATGACGATGTTGGCGCCGCCCGCGATCGCGTCGCTCGCACGACGACGCAGGTCTTCCACCGCGCGCGCCAGCCCCGCGCCGCCCTCGGACGCGACGTACAGCATCGGCAGGGTCACGGCGCGGAACCCCGGATGGGAGACGCTGGCCAGCCGCGCGAGCTCGTCGTTGTCGATGATCGGGTACGTGATCTTGATCTGCTTGCACGACGCCGGCTCGGCCGCGAGGAGATTGCCCTCCGGGCCGACCGTGCTCGCCATCGACGTCACCAGCTCCTCGCGGATGGCGTCGAGCGGCGGGTTGGTCACCTGCGCGAACAGCTGCTTGAAGTAGTCGTAGAGCAGGCGTGGACGATCGGAGAGCACCGCCAGCGCGGTGTCCGTCCCCATCGAGCCGATCGGCTCCTCTCCGGCCATCGCCATCGGCGCCATCAGGATCCGCAGATCCTCGTGGGTGTACCCGAACGCGAGCTGCCGTACGCGCACCGTCTCGTGATCCGGCTCGACCACCGGATGCGGCGCCAGGTCGCGGATGTCGACCAGGTTCTGC
>JBKPPN010000291.1:0-8761 GCA_046733575.1 Candidatus Methylomirabilota bacterium
GGAGGCCGTCCTCGATGGAGGCCACCAGCCCGGGGTCCATCCGATCGCGCCACTCCGCGAGATAGCGTCCGTAGTTGCCGGCCTCGTGGGCATTCCACATCAAGCGGATGAGGCGATGCGTGTCCGCGAAGCCGCACTTCACGTCCTCGACAGAGGCGCCGAGATCCTGAAACGCGAGCGCGGCCTGCTTCACGATGGTCGCCACCTCGGGGTCGACGCGCAGGCCGTCGAGATCCGCGCTGTACGCGATGCGCAAGCCGCGCACGCCGTCGCGCAGGCGGCCGACGTAATCGGCCGGTGGCGCGTCGAGCGCGGTCTTGTCCCAGTCGTCCGGCCCGGCCATGACGGCGAGCATCAGCGCCGCGTCCGCCACCGTGCGCGTCATCGGCCCGTGGTGCGAGGAATAGTCGTTGTTGGAGACCGGCCACATCGGGACACGGCCGTACGACGGCTTCAGACCGTAGATCCCGCAGAACGACGACGGGATGCGGATCGAGCCCGCGCCGTCCGAGCCATTGTGCAGCGGACCGAGTCCGGCCGCGGCCGCGCTCGCCGCGCCCGCGCTGGAGCCGCCCGTCGTCATGTTCGTGTTCCACGGGTTGCGCGAGATGCCCGTGAGCGGACTGTCGCCGAGCGCCTTCCAGCCGAACTCGGGGCTCGTGGTCTTGCCCAGCATCACGCCGCCCGCGGCCTTCAGCCGTCGCACGAACGGCGCGTCGGCCGTCGGCACGCGAGTGGCGAAGATGTGCGAGCCCGACATGGTGCGGACGCCGGCCGTGAACGCGAGGTCCTTGATGGAGAACGGCACACCGTGCAGGCGGCCGAGGGACTCGCCGCGCGCGACCGCCTGCTCGGCACGTCGCGCCGTCGCGAGCGCGGCCTCCGCGGTGACCGTGCAGAACACGTTGAGCTTCGGGTGCAGCGCCTCCATGCGCTCGAGCACCGCGCGCGTGATCTCGACGGGCGAGATCTGCTTGCCGCGGATCATGCGCACGAGCTCGGTGGCGGGCGTGTAGCAGAGGTCGGTCGCGGTCATGAGGTCCTCCGTCGCGGATCGAGAGTGTCGCGCAGGCCGTCGCCGAGCAGGTTGAGGCTGAGGCCTGCCAGGGTCAGCGCAAGGCCCGGGAAGAGACTGACCCAGAACGCCTCGCGGATGACGTTCTTGCCGCTCGCGATGACGTTGCCCCACGACGGCACGTAGGGCGGCACGCCGACGCCGAGGAAGCCCAGGATGGCCTCGGCGAGGATCGCATACGCGAAGACGAAGCTGCCCTGCACGAGCAGCGGCGCCGTGCAGTTGGGAAGAATGTGGCGCAGCGCGATGCCGCGGTCGCGCTGGCCGAGCGCACGCGCCGCCTGGACGTACTCCAGCTCGCGCAGCGTGAGCACCGTGCTCCGGATCAGCATGGCCGTGCGCGGAGTGTAGACCACGGACAGCGCGAAGATCACGTTCGCCACCCCGGGGCCGCGCGCGGCCATGAGTGCGATGGCGAGCAGGATGGCGGGAAAGGCCATGAGGCCGTCCATCACGCGCATCAGCACGGGATCGAGGCGCCGCGAGTAGCCCGCCACGAGCCCGATGGCGCCACCGCCGAGCGAGGTGATGAGCATCGTCGTCATGCCGACGAGCAGCGAGACACGCGCGCCGTGCACGACGAGGCTCCACACGTCGCGGCCGAACTCGTCCGTACCGAGGACGTTGGCCGCGCTGGGCGGCCGCAGTCGACGATCGGGATGAAGCCGCGTCGGATTCGGGGCCGTGATGACGTCGGCGAGGAACGCGGCGAGCACGAACGCCAGGAGCAGCGCGGCGCCGAGCACCACGTTGCGGTTGCGGGCGAGGTCCTCAGTCATAGCGGATGCGCGGATCGATGAAGGCGTTCACGACGTCGACGCCCAGGTTGATCAGCACGTACGATGCCGCCGTCACGAGCACCACCCCCTGCACCACGGGATAGTCGCGGCGCAGGATGGCCGAGACGATCAGACGTCCGAGCCCGGGGATGTTGAAGACGATCTCGGTCACCACCGCACCGCCGATCAGCACGGCCATCGTCACGCCGATGACCGTCGTCACAGGCACGAGCGCGTTGCGGAACGCGTGCACCCAGACGACGGCGGGCTGCGCGACGCCCTTGGCACGCGCCGTCCGGATGTAGTCCTGGCCGAGAACGTCGAGCATGAACGATCGCGCGATGCGGGCGATCAGCGCCGACTGGTTGAGGCCGAGCGACACCGCGGGCAGCACCATGAAGCGGACGGCCGCGACGGGATCGACCAGCAGCGACGCGTAGCCTGCCGCGGGAAGCCAGCCGAGCCGGACCGCGAACAGATAGATGAAGTTCAGGCTCAGCCAGAACCCGGGCACGCAGACTCCGAGGAGCGCCACCATCATGAGCGCTCGATCCCAGAGCGAGCCCGGACGTGCCGCGGCGAGAATCCCGGAGGGCACGCCGATGCCGATCGCGACGAGGAGCGCCGTCACCGTCAACACGACCGTCGGCTCCGCGCGCTCGAGCAGCGCCGTGGTGACCGGGCGATCGAGGAAGTACGACTGGCCGAGGTCGCCGCGCAGCACGCGGCCGTAGAAGCTCACGAGCTGCTCACCGACCGGACGATCGAGGCCCAGGGCGGCACGCGTCGCTGCAATCTGCGCGGGCGACGCGTCGGGGCCGAGCATCACGCTGACGGGATCGCCCGGGATCAGGTGAATGAGCAGGAAGACGACGGTCACCACCACCGCCATCACGGGCAGCAGGGCGACGACGCGTCGGAGGAGGTACGCGCTCAGGCGCTCACTTCTCGAGCCACACGTTGTAGAAGCGGATGCGCTCCGTCTTGTCGTTGAAGCCCTTCACGGTCGTGCGTGCGGCGCGAAGACCGAACAGATCGCCGTACCGGATCACCGGGACCTTCTCGTAGAACTGCCGGTGCTGCTTCTCCCACAACGACATCCGCTTCTTGGGGTCCGTCTCGCGCGCCAGCTCCTGCTGCAGTTTCTGGATGTCCTCGTCGGTCGTCCATCCGGGCCAGCTTGCCGTCAGATAGATGTGGTGCGTCGGGTCGTAGAACGACCCCATCCCCGTGGTGAAGACGTCGTACTCCTTGGAGTTGTTGCGCCGCTTGACGAGCGTCGCCCAGTCGACGACCTGCAGATCGATGTTGAAGCCGACGTCCTCGAGCTGCTGCTTGCTGAGGAGCGCGAAGTCGTACATCCACTTGTACTCCTGCGTGGTCATGAAGCGGATCGGCTCCTTCTTGTATCCCGCCTCCTGCAGGAGTCGCTTGGCCTTGTCCCTGTTGTGCTCGTTCCACGGCAGGCCGGGGATGGTGGTGTGCCAGGCCGTGATCTCGACGGGCGCCAGGCTGGAGTCCATGCGGTAGAACTCGGCATGCCCGCCCGCGACGTTCTTCATGATCGGCTCGATGTCGAGAGCGGCCTGCCACGCCTGGCGCAGCTTCTGGTTCGTCATCAAGCCCTCCTTCTTGTTGAAGACGGCGACGAGCCAGAAGTACGGCTTGGAGATGATCGCCCGCACGGCGGCGTTCTTCTTGAGCCGGTCGTAGGCGTCGAGGTTCAGGTCGTCGGCGAACTCGAGCTCCCCAGTCTCCACCTGGGCCACGCGGGTCGCAACTTCCGGGACAGGGATCCAGCGGATCTCGTCGACGTAGGCGGTCTTGCCGCCGCCGTAGCCGTTGGGCGCCTCGTTCCGCGACTTGTAGTCATCGAAGCGGACCATGCGGATGTACTGATCGGGTTTCCACTCCGCGAGCTTGAACGGTCCCGTCCCGACGTACTCGGTGACCTTCGTCTCGGGGGGGAACTTCTCCGCGATCTCCTTCGGGTAGATGGCGCCGAAGTTGTTCGGCACGGCCAGGGAGACCAGGACGATGGCCGACTTCTCCTTGAGCTGCATCTGGACCGCGTACTTGTCGACGGCGCGCAACTCCGCCACCTGCGCGAAGAGCGCCTTGCCGTAGATGGACTGCTTGCCCCAACGGGTGAGCGACGCGACGACGTCGTCCGCCGTCATCTCCTTGCCGTTGTGGAACTTGATGCCCTGGCGGAGCTTGAACGTGTAGGTCAGCTGATCCTTGCTGACGGTGTGGCCCTCCGCGAGCATCGGGATGGGACGGCCGCTCGCGTCGAGGCTGTAGAGGCCCTCGTAGATGTGGTTGGTCAGCGTCTCCGTGATGCTCGCCGTCGTCCAGTGCGCATCGAGGGCGGGCGGCTCGCCGAGGTTGCCGACCCGCAGCACTCCGCCACGTTTCGGCGTGTCCGCGGCGCCGACCGGACCCGGGAGAACGACGAGCAACGCCAGCACGAGCACGCCGAGCAGACGGATCTGAGCGATCTGGACCATTGGGGTGACCTCCCGACGCCCCGAATCTGTGCTGGGCACCATGGCTTGTCAAGGCCGGCGGACGTGCGATGATCCGCGCCAGGAGGCCGGTCATGGACGACGCCAAGGTGGTGCGGCTCGACGAGGTCGACGTCGTGAAGTTCGGACCGAACGCGGTCTACCAGCCGATCATCGGGGACGACGAGGGATCGACGCCGATACGGACCGGCATCCAGACGTCGTTGCCAGGGTACCAGGCGCCGATGCACTCGCACCCGTACCTCGAGATTTTGCACATCCTGGACGGCGTGGGCGAGGCGTGGTTCGAGGGCGAGGAAGACGCCAGGATCGTTCTCCGGAAAGGGGACACCATCGCGCTGCCTGCCGACAAGGCGCACACCTTCCGCGTCGTGGGCGACGAACCGCTCAGGCTGCTCGGCACGCACGTATCGCCCCAGCGGATCGTCCGGTACCGGGACGGATCGGCGACCGACGCACGAGGCTACCGCGTCGGATCGGAGTAATCCGTACGCGCAGTCCGTCTTCGGGTCTCTGCAGCGGTCTACCCTCGGCGCGGTAACGACGTGCAGTCCGCGCGGTCACCGCGCGCGCACGGGCGGCTGTGCCGTCACGGCATGAAGCGTGCTCTCACGACTGCGTCGTGCATTGCCCCCTCTGCCGTGGCAATCGAACTTCCTCACGCCTGACCGTCGGTGACGGTCGTCTCGTCAGCTGTCGCGACTGCACGCTGATGTATCAGTGGCCGTCGCCGCTCGGCTACTCGCAGTCGTACTACGACCGCATCTACTCGCGGCCCGAGCGGGGCGCCAGGCCGGAGACCGGCCGGCGTGGCCTCTTCGCGGACTTCTTCCGGCGTACCGGGCCCGGGGCGGGACGCCGGCTCCTCGATGTGGGATGCGGGCTCGGTCAGTTCCTTCTCGATGCGAAGCGCGAGGGCTGGCGGGCGACGGGCGTGGAATCGTCCAGCGCCGGCGTCGCCTACGGCCGCAGCCATGGTCTGACCATGTACCCGTCCACGCAGGCGCTCGACGGTGAGTCGTTCGACGTTGTCACGCTCTGGAACGTCGTGGAGTTCTTCGACGACCCGCTGGCAGTGCTGCTCGACGTTCGCCGCGTGCTCGCGGCCGATGGCCGGCTGTTCGTCCGCACGCCGAACGGCCACTATCACGTCGCGATGTGCCGCCTCAGCCGGACGGTTCGCCGCCCGGCCGCACTCGCGCACGCCCTGGACCACGCATACTTCCTGAACCCGCTGGTGTGGACGCCGCGGAGCCTCCGGCTGCTGCTCGCCCGCGCCGGCTTTCGCGCCACCATCCGGAACGCGACGCTCTCCCCCGACGATCCCTACGACGTGGTGTCGGCCTCGGCGCGCCCCGTGGTCCGCGCGGCCAAAGCCGCGGTGTCGATCGCCGCGGCGGCCGTCTCCGCGGTATCCGGCAGCCGGCTCCTCGTGTCGTCGTCACTCGAGGCGTGGGGCGCTCCGATGCGCGCCCAGGAGTCGACGTCGGTGCGGCCGGCACGCTCGATCCTCGCCTGAGCGACGGCGATCACTCTGCCGCGGCGACGCTGGACTGGTGCGGATCCGTCCGCGCGCGTGCCGCGTCGCTTCGCCGCACGCGGCGCATGAACGGAATCAGGAGCAGGATCGAGACGTAGGCGAGCAGCAACAGCCAGAAGTTGTCCACGTAGGCCAGCACCTCCGCCTGCGTCAGCGTCTCGCGATACAGCATGCCGAGGGCGCGACGTCCGGCCGTCACGGCGTCGGCGCCTTGCCCAAGGAAGTGCTGCGTCCACGTGTCGAGCCGGGCCGTCATGGCGGGATCGCCTGACGTCACGTGGCTGCTGAGCGTGACCTGGTGGACCTGGCTGTGCCGCGCGAGGAGCGTGGTGAACAGCGCGATCCCGACGCTGCCTCCGATGTTGCGCACGAGGTTGTACGCAGCCGTGGCGTTGCCAAGGCGCTCGGTCGGGATCGTGGCGAGCGCAAGCGCTTGCAGCGGCACGAACACGAACCCCTGCGAGAAGCCCTGCACGAAGCGCGGCCACGCCAGCGAGGCGAAGTCGATGGTGCTGGTCAGACGCGTCATGAAGAAGAACGCGATCGCCTGCAGCACACAGCCGAACCCGAGCATCACGCGCTGGTCCATCCGCGACACGAGCCGGCCCGAGAGCATCAGCGCGATCATCGTGCCCAGTCCACCCGGCGCGAGCGTGAGGCCGGACGTCCACGCGTCGTAGCCGAGCACGTGCTGGGTGTACAGCGCGATGAGCAGGACGCTCGAGTTGAAGCCCAGGCCGATCATGAAGATGGCCAGGCTGCCGACGCCGAAGTTGCGGTCGCCGAAGACGGCCAGGTCGAGGATGGGCTCGTCCGTGATCAGCTCGCGGAGCAGGAACGCGGTGAGCATCACGACGGCGAGCATCGCGAGGCCGACGATGAGCCCGGAGTCGAACCAGTCGCGGCGCTCGCCGAGGTCGAGCACGAGCTGCAGGCAGCCAAAGCCGACGATCATCAGCGCGAGTCCGGCGTAGTCGACGCGCCGCGGACGCTTGTGGAAGGGCGCGTCGAAGAGAAACGCGCTGATCATGAAGAACGCCAGCACACCGATCGGCAGGTTGATGTAGAAGATCCAGCGCCACGACCAGTTGTCGGCGATCCACCCGCCGACGGTCGGTCCCAGGATGGGCGCCAGCATGATGCCGATACCCCAGACCGCCATGGCCGTTCCGCGCTGCTCGAGGGGAAAGATCTCCCACATGATGGCCTGCGTCATCGGGATCACCGGACCACCGCCCAGCCCCTGGAGCACGCGCATCGCGACGAGGAATTCCAGGTTCGGCGCGATGCCGGACAGGAACGAGCTGACCGTGAACGTGACCGTGCAGATGAGGTAGAAGCGCCGGCGTCCGAACACGGACGTCAGCCAGCCGCTCGCGGGAATGACGACCGCGTTGGCCGCGAGATACGAGGTCAGCACCCACGCCATCTCGTCGATGCTGGCCGAGAACGATCCCTGCATGTGCGGCAGCGCGACGTTGGTGATGCTGGTGTCGAGGACCTGCATCACGGTCACCAGCATGACGGAGAACGTGATGGCCCACTTGCGGGCGGAGGAGTTCTCCGCGACCGTCGCGCTGGCGTCTGCGTGCGGCATTGGCAAGGAAGGATACGGCCGCGACGGGCGCGTTGACGAGTGCCGCGTCGCCTCGTACCGTCACTCGATGCGGCCGACGCGCTCACCGGGACCGGCACGGCGCCCATCGAGATGGTGGGCGGGGTCGACCTCTGTGTTCGCCCTTGCCTTCGTCGTGCTGATCTCCGCCTCCCCGGAGGTCAACGCCCAGGGACGCGGGCGGACGCCCCGCATCGTGTATCTGGGGAACTCGTCCCCCGCGCTCGAGATGGAGCTGCTCTCCGCGTTCCGCGACGGGCTACGGGACCTCGGCTACGTCGACGGCAAGAACGTGATCGTCGACTACCGCTGGGCGGACGGCCGCTACGAGCGATTGCCCCACTTCATCGCCGACGCGGTGGAGTTGAAGGCCGACGTCATCGTCGCATCCGGCACCCCCGCGGTCCTCGCAGCGAAACAAGGAACCCGGACGATCCCTGTCGTCATCGCCGCGATGGGGGATCCCGTTGCCGCGGGCGTGGTCGCCAGCCTGGCGCATCCCGGCGGCAACATCACCGGGTCCGCGTCGATGACGCCGGACATCGACGGCAAGCGACTCGAGCTGCTGAAGGAGATCGTCCCCGCTGTCTCACGCATCGCGGTGCTTTGGAACCCCGCAAACCCGGGGAATGCCCAGCGCCTCCGTCAGCTGCAGGACGCGGCCCGAACGCTTCGTCTGACGCTCGAGCCGATCGTGGGAGCGGCTGACGAACGCGACGTCGACAAGGCGTTCGTCGCGATCGCAACGTCGAAGGCCGAGGCCTTGATCATGGAGTCGGATCGTGCGCTGCTCGCGCATCGCGCACGCATCGTGGAGCTCGCCAGCAAGCGGCGGCTCCCGGCGCTCTACCCGTACCGCGACTTCGTCCAGGCCGGCGGCCTCGCGTCGTACGAGCCGAACTACCCGGCGATGTTCCGCCGCGCCGCCGTCTACGTCGACAAGATCCTCCGCGGCGCGAAACCGGCCGACCTGCCCGTCGAGCAACCGACCAAGTTCGACTTCGTCGTCAATCTGACGACGGCCAGAGCGCTCGGTCTACTCCTCTCGCAGTCGGTCCTCCTGCGCGCCGACCAGGTGCTCCAGTAAGGCGAGAACCGTGTACTCGAGACCGCGTCGAAGCGAGCTTCAGTTCGATGTACCGCGGCAAGATCGTCGCGCGCGCAAGTAGCTTCGACCATGGATGATCGCCGAGTCTTCGTGATGGGCCTGGGGCTGCTTGTAGG
>JBKPPN010000292.1:0-12031 GCA_046733575.1 Candidatus Methylomirabilota bacterium
TGCCCCATTCGGCCACCGCGGGATCACGGCTCGTGTGCAGCTCCCCCGCGCTTTTCGCAGCTTACCGCGGCCTTCCTCGCCTCCGTGTGCCCAGGCATCCCCCACATGCCCTCGCTCGCTTGACCACATCGTCTCTCCAGACGGCGACCAAGCAGAGCACGCGCTGACGCACCGGCTGATCCATCCGGTACGTCGATCTTACGATATGCAATCTCTCGTCATCTACTCCCGCGCACGACCAACGCGAACGCCGGTCACGCACGAGGCTCGATGAGGATTTCCATATCCCACGATCTACCTCAATCCTTCGCTTTTCAAACAGCGGCCGCGACGCCAAGTACATGTCGCGAACAGGTTTACATATTATCCCGTTTCGGGCCCGAAGTCAAGTGGCGCACTCGCATTATCGCTCGCGTCGCATCACCGGCCCGGCTCCGAAGGGGCGCTAATGTTATCCGCTCCAGACCCACCGGTCAACCCCCAAATCCCTACAATTTTTCCACCCCGCAGCGCTCGCCAAACGACCGCGCGTCACCCCGTCCCGTCCACACTTCTGCCCCCCAAAAAAGCGCCGCCGGACGCTCCACCCGCCGGATACCTTTGGGCATGTCCGACATCGCCGTCGTATCGCCGAAAGGAGCGCGGCGCTGGGCCGCCGGTCACCCCTGGATCTATAGAAGCGACGTCATCCAGCGCCCCGACTCCCCGGCCGGCGTTGTCCGCGTCACTGCGCACAATCGCAAGCCCCTCGGGGTCGCCCTCTGGAGCCCCGCCTCCGAGATCTCGCTCCGCCTCATCGATCGCGACCCCAACGCCACGATCGATGCACGGTGGTGGCGGCAACGGCTCGACGTAGCGCTTCGACGACGCCTGCCGCTCCAGGACCAGGCGACCGCCTATCGACTCGTCCACGGTGAAGCCGACGCACTGCCGTCGCTCATCGTCGATCGGTACGACCGCTGGCTCGTGGTTCAGCTCATGAGCGCCGGCCTCGAGACCTTTCGTGCCGACATCGTTGCCGCACTCCTCGAGCTCTCCGGCGCCGATGGGATTCTCGCTCGCAACGACGCGCCCCTCCGAGCCAAGGAGGGACTGCCACGCGAGACGGTGCTCCTCGCGGGCGACGTCCCGCGCGAGATCGAGGTCGAGGAGCACGGCGTCCGCTACGTGGCGGCCCCGTGGCAAGGACAAAAGACTGGCGCGTTCCTCGACCAGCGCGACAACCGCCGCTTCGTCGGCGAGGTCGCGCGCGGGCGGGCGCTCGATTGCTTCGCCTACCACGGCTCCTTCGCCCTCCACCTCGCGCGGCGTGCCGACGAGGTGACCGCCCTCGACGTCTCGGCACACGCGCTCGACCGGGCCCGCGAGAACGCGCGCCTCAATGGCCTCGTCAACATCGGCTTCGTGGAGGCGGACGCGTTCGACTTCCTGCGCGAGCGCGAGCGCGGCGGCGATCGCTTCGACACGATCGTGCTCGACCCGCCGGCGTTCGCAAAGACGCGATCCGCGCTTCCGGGTGCGCTACGCGGCTACAAGGACGTGAACCTGCACGCCATTCGGCTCCTCGCGGCGCACGGCCTCCTGTACACGGCGAGCTGCAGCTTTCACCTCACCAAACCGCTCTTTCTCGAGATGCTGCACGACGCGGTCGCCGACAGCGGCCGCCGAGTGGCGCTCCGCGAGATTCGCGGGCAGCCGCTCGACCACCCCGAAGTGTTGACGATCCCCGAGACGGGCTACATCAAGGGCGCGCTACTCGAGGCGCTCGACTGACTCCCAACCCGACTCCCGAGCCGACTCCCAACCGCCCGCCCTCCGACGCCCTTCAGCGTCGCTGACACCGCGCGCAGTAGTACGTCGACCGCCCCGCCTGCACGACGCGACGAATCGGCGAGCCGCAGCGCGGACACGGCTCGCCCTCGCGGCCGTAGACCTGCAACCGCTCCGTTCCCTCACCGCGGCTGTAGCGTCCGGGCTCCGCGTGTGCCGCGCCGAGCGCGACGCGGATGCCCTCGATGAGGCGCGTGAGCCGCGCCGGCGAGAGCGTCGCCGCCGCGGCGAAGGGACTGATGCGGGCGTGCCAGAGCGCTTCCGCCGCGTAGATGTTGCCCACGCCCGCGAGCACGCGCTGGTCGAGGAGCACGGTCTTGATCGGTCCACGGCGCCGCACGAGCGCTGACTCGAGCACGTCGGCGGTGAGGGTCGGATCCGTCGCCTCAGGGCCGAGCGACGGCAGCGCCGCCTCCGGGGTCGCGTGGAGCGAGATCGTGCACAGCGCACGCGGGTCCACGAGCGCGACCCGACTACCGTCGGTGAAGTGCAGGACGGCGCGCGCATGCCGAGGCGCCGTACCGTTCTCCCGGCTGCTCACGTCCCAGTCGCCCGCCATGCGAAAGTGCACGTGCAGCGCCCGGCCGTCGTCGAGCACGAGCAACTGATGCTTGCCGCGCCGCTCGACGCGAGTCACACAGCGGCCGCGCAGCGAACGGAGCTCGCCCGGCCTCATGCACCGCTTCAGCGACGGGTGGAGGAGCGTCAGGGTCTCGATAGTCTTTCCCACCGCGGCCCGCTCCACCACGCGTCGCGCCGACTCGACCTCCGGAAGCTCGGGCATCCGCGCTAGTCTATCTGCTGTGGCGAACGCGGCGCGTCGCCCCGCGCCCGTGCGATTGACAGAGGGCGCCGGGGGAGGTGATCGTGACGCGTGCCTTCCACACCCGCCGACTCGCTCGCCGACGGCCGACCAGCGAGGTCGTCCGCCGTTCGCAACACGCTCCTCGTCATTCTCGTACTGAACCTGCTCGTCGTCGCCATCAAGGTCGTCGTCGGGCTGCGGACGGGGGCGCTGTCGGTGCTCGGCGCCTCGCTCGAGAGCGCCCTCGACGCGCTGAACAATCTAGTGGGCATGGCGGTCGTGAGCTTCGCGGCGCGCGCGCCCGACGAAGACCACCCCTACGGCCACGACAAGTTCGAGACGCTGGGCGCGCTCGCCATCGTCGGCTTTCTCTCGATCTCCTGCTTCGAGCTTCTGCGACAGGGCGTGGCACAGCTCCTCCACCGCCGCGCGCCGCAGACGCCGAGCGTCTTCGAGATCGCGCTCCTCGCGTCGACGGCGGCCGTGAACGTCGCCGTGGTTAGGTACGAGCGGAAGCGCGGGCGCGAGCTCTCGAGCGCGTTCCTGCTCGCCGACGCGGCGCACACGAGCAGCGATCTGTTCGTGACCCTCCTCGCGCTCGTGTCGCTCGGCCTCGCGCGCCTCGGCTACGGGGCGGTCGACCCGCTGCTCGCCCTCGTCGTCGCCTCGCTCATCGCCTGGAACGGCTACGCGATCCTCCGAGAGAACGTGCCGATCCTCGTGGACCGGCGTGCCGTGGACGCCGCGGAAATCCGGCGGCTCGTCGGCGAGATCCCGCAGATACAGGACGTGCGCGACATCCGCTCTCGGGCCACGCCGTCGGGGGTGCTCTTCGCCGAGGTGACGATCGGCGTCGCCGCCGACACTAGTGTCGCCGACGCGCACACCCTCGCCGACCAGGTGGAGCAACGGATCAGCGAGCGCCTCGGGACCTCGCAGGTGACGGTGCACGTCGAGCCGGCCTGAGGGCGAGCATCGGGGCACGCGGGATGGGCCGAATTGCCGACTTGCGCGTCGGCCCAATCGGTCTAGCTTAGCGCACCCCCAGCCCCGCCCACTGATGGCCCAGCGCCCCCCCCGCTCCTTACGCCACGAGTACGAGCTCTACGTCGAGCGCGAGATCGAGGACTACAAGGAGTCGGTGCCGCGAAGCGCGATCCTCGCGATCGGCGACGAAGCAGTGGCCTCGCTCCGGGCCCGTGAGCAGATAGAGCTCGACGAGATGGTGCTCTGGGACGAGGTGGACCGGATCATCAAGGCGCGCCTCAGGATCCCGACCTATCGAACCTGGCGGCGGCGGCAACTGGCGATGCTCAGTCGCTATCGCCAGCCGCAGCACTGGGGGCTGCGTCCGGACGAGCCGCTCGTACGCGCCATTCACGCGTCGCGTGAGTTGCGGGTGCTCGTCACCGGCGCGAACGTCGAAGCACCGACACTGTACCTCGCCGCGAACGGCTGCGACGTCACGGCGCTGGAACCCGTCGCGGAGGTCGTGGAGCGAGTGCTCTCCGCCGCCGAAGCGGCTGGTCTCACGACGCGCGTGCATGCGTGCATGAGCGACCTGGGTCATTGGTCTCCGGAAAACTCGCTCCACGCCGTCGTCTGCACTCCCGGCGCCTTCGAGGGGCTGACGCTCGCCGAGCGGGCCAGCGTCTTCGAACGCCTCAAGGGCGCCACGGCCAGCGGCGGGGTGCACCTCCTCGAGCCGTTCGTCGGCGGGAACTCGCCAATCACGCTCGACGAGCTGCGGTCCCGCTACGCGGGGTGGGACGTCTCGGTCGAAGGGGAGCGAGACCCCTCCCCTTCCTTTTTGGCGAAGAAGATCACCGCGTAGCAGTCTGACACGACCAGGCACGCCTCGGCGCGTGTCAGAGCGATACAGCCGGCCACTCGTTGGTCGGCTTTGTTGTTAACAAATATATGCAAGACAACGTCTTACGTATGTGGGACTAGGTGGCATCATGGGTGCTAAGGGAGCGTGCGTCGCAAGGCGGTGGGTAGCAAAGCGGGGGGCAGCCGGCGAACCGTTCTCGACCGGCTGCCCCGCTCCCGGAACGCGCCTTCGCATCTCCAGGACAACCAACGACGGATATCAAATGACATCTGCAATGTCTGCCAGTAAGAAGAAGCAGCAGCCCTCCACCGACGAGCCGGTGGGCATCGTGATCTCGAGCGGCCCGACCGAGCCGGAGTCGCCTCGCTTCTCGGCGTACGTGTGGGGCCCCGCCCCACAGAGCACGAAGTCGTCGCCCTCCAAGGCGGCGTAGGGCGCGGGGCGCGTCGAACGCGGCGCGCACATCTGGAGTTGGGCGCATGGCTGCGGCCCTGGCGATCAAGAGTCGCCAGGGCCGCAGTCGTTCTTGGACGGTACGACGCTTGCCATCTCCCGGCGCGTGGACGTAACGGGACAGGAGTGGGAAAGCGAGCGCCACGCGCTGCTCAACCGACGCATCTCCGAGCTCGGGCTGCGCATCGCGGGCACCGCCGTGGAGCGATTGACGACGCAGCTCTACGAGGAGCTCGCAGCGCGTGGACTAGTGTTCCGCCCGCCGGTCTACCTGAGCGACCAGTGGGGGTGTCCCGACGGCACCCCGCTGATCGGCGTGCCGTTCTACCTCGCGGACCCACGGCTCGCGAAGATCGAAGAGGAGCAGGCGGTCGAGGTCGAGACCGAGCAGGACTCGATGCGCTACCTGCGCCACGAGGCCGGGCACGCGTTCAACTACGCCTACCGGCTCTACGATCGCGCCGACTGGCGGCAGACCTTCGGCCCGTACTCGCGCCCCTACCGCGACCGTTACCGGGCGAACCCGTTCTCCCGGGAATACGTGCGACACATTCTCGGCTGGTACGCGCAGAAGCACCCCGACGAGGACTTCGCCGAGACGTTCGCGGTGTGGCTGACGCCAGGACTCGACTGGCGCCGTGAGTACGCGGGCTGGCCCGCGCTCATGAAGCTCGAGTACGTGGACGTGGTGCTCAACGAAGTCGGACACGTGGCGCCCGAAGTCCCCGCGCTGTCGCCCGACGACCTGCCGGTCGAGGAGATGCACTACACCGTCGGAGAGCACTACCAGTCGGCGGAGGAGTCGATCCCGATCGAGGACGAACGCCACTTCGACGGCGACCTGCGCACGCTCTTCGCCACCGCGGAGGATGCGCCCCAGGGTGAATCGGCCGCGCTGTTCCTACGCCGCCACCGCAAGGAGATCGTTGGGCGAATTGCCTACTGGACGGGCGAGGGCACGAGCATCGTGCGCGCCTTCCTGGACTTCATCGCCGAGCGCGCCGCGTCGCTCGACTTGCGGGTGCGCGGGCTCGAGGCGTCCACGCTGATCGAGTTCACCGCCTTCGGCACGGCCGTGATGATGAACTACCGCTACACCGACGCGCTCGACGGCACGCCGCCGCGCGACCCCTCGGCGTGAGCGCACGACGCGCCACACAACCGCGCGCCCGTTTCCACCCGCCGGCGCATCCTGTCCCCACCGCATGAGAGTCGCTCGATGAAAGTCGTGATCCTCCACACGAAGGACGCCGCGGGACCACCTGAGGACCCGGTGCTTGGCCAGATCGAAGGCGCGCTCCGCGCCGGCGGCCACGACATCGCGCGACTCATGGTGGACACCGAGGTGGACCGATTGGTCGCGGCGCTGAAGCGCGAGGCGCCCGACCTCGTGTTCAACCTCGCGGAGGCGTATCACGGCAAGAGTGCGCTCGAGTCGAACATCGCGGCGCTGCTCAACCTGCTCGGCCTGCGCTACACCGGCTCGAGCCCGGCGGGGCTGATTCAGGCGGGCGACAAGACGTTGACGAAGAAGGTGCTGAGCTTCCACAGCATCAAGACCGCGAAGTTTGCGACGGTGTATCGCGGTGCCGTGGACTGGGCGGGTGACGAAATCAGCTTTCCGCTCATCGTGAAGCCGCCGCAGGAGGACGCGTCGATCGGCGTCACGCAGAAGTCCATCGTGCGCAGCCCGCAGGAGCTGCTGCAGACGATCAGTGCGCTCCAGGCCGAGTACCAGTCGCCGGCGCTCATCGAGCAGTTCATCGATGGGCGCGAGTTCTACGTGGGAGTATTGGGCAACGCGAACGCGCAGGGACTTCCCGTGATCGAGCTCGACTTCTCCAAGTTTCCGACCGACCGCCCGAGGATCGCCAGCTACGAGGCGAAGTGGGGCGAAGACGGCGAGGGGACCGGCGCGGAGTTCGAGGGGACCGAGAGCGTCTTCCCCGAGAACCTCGACCCGGCGCTGGCCGAGCGCATGCAGAAGGTGGCGGTCGACGCGTTCCAGGCGCTCCGGCTGCGCGACTACGCGCGCATCGACCTCCGCGTCACGGACGCCGGCGAGATCTTCGTGATCGAGGTCAACCCGAACTGCTACCTGGAGCAGAACGGCGAGTTCGCGCGGGCCGCGGCGCGCGCCGGGCACGAGTACGGGCAGCTGATCGCGACGATCGTCGAGCTTGCAGCCGCGCGCTACGCGCGGTAGGGCGGGCGCACGCCGCGGCGCCTCCACCAAAAGAAAAAAGCCGGCAGCGTCGCCGGCTTTTTTTTTCGCCCGAGGGCGATAATCAGCGCGAGGACCGCTTCGAGCTCGACCGGCGGCGGCTGCTGCTGCTGGAGCGCTTCGACGACGAAGACTTCCGCGTCGACTTGCGCGCCGACGACTTCCGCGCGCCCGAGCGCTTGGCGCTCGACTTTCTGGCCGACGACTTCTTCGCGCCGGAACGACGCGTCGACTTCCTGGCACTGCTCTTTCTGGCTGTGGCCATCGTGATGTCTCCAATACTGGAGTGGGATGCTCGCCGATCCCCCGGTGGATCGTGGAGCGAACGGCTGCGCCCCGAACGGGCGCTCGACCGCACCAACTCCGCCCGGAGTGGGCGTTCGCTGACGTCGGTCCTGCATGCGACGCGCGAAGTCGGGAGACGTAACGTACGAGCGGGTCGGAGATTCGCCGTCGCGGCACGTCAACCGGGTCGGGAATGGCAAGAGGGCACTGTCGGACGCCGTGACGCCGTCAGGCGTGGGCGGCACCCGTGCTCCCTCCGCGCCCGCCGCGCGCCCTCGCGTGCGCCGTGACCCGCGCGCTATACTGCGAGGAGCAGGACGCCTAACCATGGGCCCGCCTCTACTGCAGGAGCTCTCGGCATGCCGACGCTGACGATCGACGGCCACGCCATCAGCGCCGCCAACGGCGCGACGATCCTCGACGCCGCGCGCGCGGCCGGCGTCGCGATTCCAACGCTCTGCTGGTACCCACGCCTGCCGAGTCCGGGGAACTGCCGCGTGTGCCTCGTCTCGGTCGAGGGGACGGCGAAGCTCCTCCCCGCCTGTGTGACGCCGGCCGCGGAGGGGATGGTCGTCACCACCGATTCGCCCAAGGCGCTCGACAACCGGCGGGCCGTGCTCGGCATGCTGCTCGAGCGTTACCCCGTGGAGCGAATCGGCGAGCGGGGGCCGAGCAACGAGTTCGAGCGGCTGGTCGAGGCCAACGGCGTTCCCCTGGCGCGGCGCGCGGGACTTCCGCTGCGTACGGGCGACGAGCGCGACGGCGACCCGATCATCCAGCACGACATGTCCACCTGCATCCTCTGCACGCGCTGCGTCCGCGCCTGTTACGACATCCAGGTCGTGGGCGTGCTCGACGTCGCGAACCGCGGCCCGCACGCGGAGATCATCGTCGGGGCGGACGGCAACCCGGAGCACGCCGGGTGCACCTGGTGCGGCGAGTGCGTACGCGTGTGCCCGACGGGGGCGATCCACGACATCATTCCGCTCGCCGCCGCGGCGGGGGTCGCGGCGCGTGCGGCGCAGGTCGGGGGGGGCGAGACGCTGCGCTCGCGCGACCTGCCGGCGCCGGAGCGCGTCGTGCGCAGCGTCTGCCCGTACTGCGGGGTGGGGTGCCAGATCGATCTCGAGGTACACGGCGGGCAGGTGACGCACGTGCGGAGCCCGTGGATCGAGGAGGCGACGCCGAACCAGGGCTCGACGTGCGTCAAGGGGCGCTTCGGGACGGACTTCATTCTGCACCGCGACCGCCTGACGACGCCGCTCGTGCGTCGGGGCTGGGTGAAGCGCGGCGGCCAGTGGGTCTTCGACCCCGCGCACGACAACGCGTCTCGCTGGCCGCGCCGCGGCGGTCCGTGGGAGCTGCTGCGCGGGGAGGCGAAGGGCGCGAAGCGGCGGCCCAAGACGAACCCGCTGCGCACCGCGCCCACCGGGCCGTCGCCACTGGGCGACCCGCGCGACCGGGTGGCGACGCCGGCTGCCTGGTACGAGCCGTTCCGCGAGGCGACCTGGGAGGAGGCGCTCGAGATCACGACGCAGGAGCTGCGGCGCCTGCGCGACGAGCGCGGCCCGTCGAGCCTCGCCGTCTTCTCGTCGGCGAAGTGCTCCAACGAGGAGAACTACGTCCTGCAGCGGCTCTGCCGCGCGGGGCTCGGCACGAACAACGTCGACCACTGTACGCGCCTCTGCCACTCGTCGTCGGTGAGCGCGATGCAGCGCGCGCTGCACACCAGCGCCGCGTCGGGGTCGATGCGCGAGGTGGAGCTGGCGTCAGACGTCATCTTCATCCTCGGCGCCAACACGACGGAGTCGCACCCGGTGTTCGGGGCCGCCATCAAGCGCGCCGTGAAGCGTGGGGCGAAGCTCGTCGTCGCGGACCCGCGCCGGATCGAGCTCGCGGCGCGCGCGGACGTGCACCTGCAGATGCTGCCCGGCACGGACGTGGTGCTCCTGAACTCGATGCTCAACCACGTGCTCGCGCTGGGCCTCGAGGACCGCGACTTCATCGCGGCGCGCACCCACGACTTCGACAAGGTGCGGGCCGCCGTCGCGCCGTACACGCCGCAGGCGGCGGAGCCGATCACCGGCGTGCCCGCGACGCTCATTCGGCAGGCCGCGGAGATGTACGCACGCGGGCCCAACTCGGCGACGCTCTGGGCGATGGGGCTCACGCAGCACCGCACGGGCACGGACATCGTCACCTCGCTGCTCAACCTGCTCCTCGCCTGCGGGATGATCGGCCGCTGGGGCGCGCCGATGATCCCCATCCGCGGCCAGAATAACGTGCAGGGAGCGAGCGACGTCGGCGCGATTCCCATGGTGTACACAGACTACCAGCCGGTGGACGACCCCGAGGTGCGGCGGATCTTCGCCGAGGCGTGGCGGGTGCCGGAGGAGCGCCTCTCGCTCACGCCGGGACTCAAGGTGACGCAGATCGTCGGCGCGGAGAGCCCGGTGCGCGGGATGTTCATCATGGGAGAGAACCCGATCATCTCCGACCCGGACGTCGCCCACGCCGAGGGCTGGTTCCGGGAGCTCGAGTTCCTCGCCGTGCAGGACCTCTTCCTCACCGAGACGGCGCGCTACGCCGACGTCGTGCTCCCCGGCGCCTCGTTCGCCGAGAAGGACGGCACGTACGTGAACACGGAGCGGCGCATCCAGCTCGCCCACAAGGCCATGGAGCCGCCTGGCAACGCACGTCCCGACCTCGACGTCCTCATCGAGCTGTCGAACCTCGTCGGGCTGCCGACGCCGTTCCGCACGGCGAGCGACGTGATGGACGAGATCGCGCGCGTGACGCCGTCGTGGCGCGGCGTCTCGCACCGTCGGCTCGCCAACGGGCCGGGGCTCCAGTACCCGGTACCGGACGCGGACCACCCGGGGACCGACTTCCTCTTCGCCGACGACTTTCCGACGCCCGACGGCAAGGCGCTCATGGTGCCGGTCGAGTTCCTACCGCCGGCCGAGCTGCCCGACGCCGACTACCCGTTCGTGCTGAACACCGGGCGTCAGATGTACCACTGGCACACAGGGACGATGACGCGGCGTTCGCAGGCGCTCGACTCGCGGGAGCCCACGCCGATCGTCGAGCTCTCGCCGGCGGACGCCGCCGAGCTCGGAGTGGGTGACGGCGACCCGGTGCTGGTCACCTCGCGGCGCGGGCAGCTGAGGATCTCGGTGCGCCTCTCCGATCGCGTCGCGCGGCGGCAGGTCTTCATCCCCATGCACTACCGCGAGGCGGCGGCGAACCTCCTCACGAATCCCGCGCTCGACCCCTACGCGGGAATCCCGGAGTACAAGGTCTGCGCCGTGCGCGTCGAGGCGGCGGGCGCGGCGACACCGCTCCCCGCGCAGGAACGGGAGGAGGCGGCCACGGTCGGCGCGTGAGGGAGCGGCCCTCCACTCGACGCCCGTGACGCCCTTCCACTGGTTCGAGCACCGTGCGAGCTTACTGAGCCGCGCCCGCTTCTGGGCGCGGCTTGCTGTGTAGCCATTTCTGCCGCGAGGCGGGCACGGGTGAGAGCGCTGGTCAAAGAACGGGCAGGGCCGGGCTTCTGCCTTCGGGACGTCGCCGAGCCGAAGATCCGCGACGACGAGGTCCTGATCCGCGTGCGGCGCGCGGGGGTGTGCGGCACCGACGTCCACATCTACGACTGGGACAACTGGGCGAGCGGCCGCTGCAAGCCGCCGTTCGTGGTCGGGCACGAGTTCGCGGGGGACGTCGTGCAGGTCGGCGCCCTGGTGACGACGGTCGCCGAGGGAGACCGGGTGACCGCCGAGGGGCACATCGTGGACGGCATGTGCTTGCTCTGCCGCACCGGCAACGCGCACGTCTGCCCACACACGCGCATCATCGGCGTGGACCGCGACGGCTGCTTCGCCGACTACATCGCGATGCCGGCGACGAACGTCTGGCACCTGGACGACGCCATCTCGTACGACGTCGGCGGCATCCACGACCCGATGGGGAACGCGTTTCACACGGCGCTGACCGCGGAGATCCCCGGCTCGACCGTGCTGGTGACGGGGTGCGGGCCGATCGGCATCTTCGCGGTGGGGATCTGCCGCGCGGCGGGCGCGTCGCGGATCGTCGCGTCCGACGTCAACCCCACGCGCCTGGCGCTCGCCGAGCGCATGGGGGCGCACGACGTCGTGCGGCCGGAGGACGCGGAGGCACGCGTCAAAGCGGCGACGAGCGGCTACGGCGTGGACGTGGTGCTCGAGATGTCGGGAGTTCCGTCGGCCATTCACCAGGCGCTCGCGCTGGTGCGCGTCGGCGGCCGGGTGCAGCTTCTCGGCCTGCCGTCGAAGCCGATCGAGATCAACCTGGCGAGCGAAGTGATCTTCAAGGGAATTACGATTTACGGCGTCGTCGGCCGTCGCATGTACGACACCTGGCACCAGATGACGCGCTTCCTCCGCTCGGGGGAGTTCGACCCCACGCCCGTGATCACTCACCGCTTTCCGCTGCATGAGGCGGACGCGGCGATCGCGGCGATCAAGAGCGGCGAGGCGGGCAAGGTGATCTTCGAGGTAGCCTAACGAGAATCGGCCGGCCCCGGGGTCGCCGGCGGGAGGGATACGCGTGGGCAGCTACGTGG
>JBKPPN010000293.1:0-10971 GCA_046733575.1 Candidatus Methylomirabilota bacterium
GAGGACGAGGGCGTGCGTGTCGACGGTGTCGAGGATCTCCCGCACCTGGCGCACGAACGCGGAGAACGTCGAGAGGTTCTCGGCCACGCTCTGGTCGTCGCCCACCAGCGCGTGAATGGCGGTGAAGACGGGCAACCGCGATCCCTCGGCCGCCGGCACGTGGCCGCCCACCTGTGCCATGACGGCGAGAAGCGCGAGGGTCTTCAGCACCACCGTCTTGCCGCCGGCGTTCGGACCGGTGATGAGGAGGAGCGGTCGATCGGGGCTGATCTCGATGTCGACGGGAACGACCGGGCGCGACGGATCGCGCCAGCTCTGCGCCAGGAGCAGGGGATGCCGGGCGCCGCGCAGCACGACGGCGCGCTCATCGGTCATGACCGGCGCCGTCGCGTCCATGCGCTCGGCCAGTTCGGCGCGCGCGAAGATCCAGTCGAGCTCGGCGATGGTCTCGACGAGCGCGGTCAACGCGTCGGCGTTCTCGCCCACCATGCGGCTCAGCTCGGTGAGGATCCGCGCGACTTCCTGCTCCTCCTCGCGGATCTGCTCGACGAGGGCGTTGTTGCTCTCGACCACGCTCTCGGGCTCCACGAAGATGGTCTGACCGCTCTGCGAGCGATCGTGGACGATCCCGCGCACCCGGCCGCGCGCTTCGGACCGCACGGGCAGGACGTACCGACCGTGGCGGATCGTGACGAACCGATCTGCCAGCACGCGCTCCGCCTCGGCGCCGCTGAGCATCCGCTCCAGGTCGCCGACGATCCGGCGGCGTCGCTCGCGGACCTCGCGTCGGAGCTGCCTGAGTCGCGGACTCGCGTTGTCGCTCACGCTGCCGTCATCCTCGAGCGCCTGCCGGAGCGCGTCGCGGAGGTGGGGCAGCGTCGCGATGGTGTCCGTCACCGCGGCAAGCCCGGCCGCGACGGAGCGCACCTGTCGACCGAACGCCGTCAGCGCGGGCGCGGCCGCGAGCAGTGCCATGACGCGAAGCAGGTCCGGACCGTCGATGAACGCGCCCTCCGTACGGCTCAGCGCGAGGACGTCGCGGACGTCGGGGATCCCGTCGAGAGGAGGCGCGGCGGTGGCCAGGGCGCGACGGCCCTCAGCAGTCGCCTCGATGGCGCTTCGGACGGCGGGGAGGTCGGTGAGGGGTTCGGCGGCGAGGGCGCGCTCGCGGCCCATCGGGGTCCGGGCCTCTCGTGCGAACAGCGCGCGGATGGCATCCCAGTCGATGCCCCGCCCTGCGAGCCTGGCGTTGCTTCGGTGACTAATCGGACAACCGCTCGCGCCGTTTTGCCTTCTTGCGGGCTGCGAGCGCTTTGCGCTTGCGTCGAACGCTAGGCTTCTCGTAGTGCTGGCGCTTCTTGAATTCCGACAGGAGCCCGGCTTTCTCGCACTGTTTCTTGAAGCGTTTCAGGGCGCTTTCGAAGGACTCGTCGGGCTCGACGATGACCTTGGTCACTCCTGCTCCCCTTTCACCTCACGCACGCCTGCTGGATAAATGACAAGTGTATATCATGGTGACCTTTACCCGGCAATCGTTCCATCGGCCGTCCCACTGCGGATCGCGCTGCTGGTAGGCTCTCGGGCGTGATCTCGGCCTCGGCGCCGCCAGTCTACACGGTCCTCCCGTTCATCTTGATGCTTCTCGGGATCGCGGTGCTGCCTCTCGCCGCGCCCCGATGGTGGGAGCAGCACCGCAACAAGGCCATCGTCTCGTCGGCGCTGGGCCTTCCCGTCCTGCTCCTTTATCTGGGCCGCGAGCCGGCCGCCCTTCTCCACACCGCGGCCGAATACGCCTCGTTCGTGATCCTGCTCGGCGGCCTCTACGTGATCGCAGGCGGTGTCCTCGTGCGCGGCGACCTCGTCGCCACGCCGCTGGTGAACGCCGGGTTCCTCGGCGCGGGGGCCGTCCTGGCGTCCGTCATCGGGACGACCGGCGCATCCATGCTGCTCATCCGGCCGCTCCTCCACACCAACCGCCAGCGCCGGCGGGTGAGTCACACGGTGCTGTTCTTCATCTTCCTCGTGGCCAACATCGGCGGGATGCTGACCCCGCTCGGCGATCCTCCGCTCTTTCTCGGCTATCTGCAGGGCGTCCCGTTCACGTGGACGTTTCGATTGCTGCCCGTGTGGGCCTTCATGATCGGCGTGCTGCTCGCCCTGTACATCGCGTGGGACGTCCGGCTGTACGCTCGCGAGCCGCTGTCGGCGCTGCGCCGGGATCGTGCGGAACGTGCGCCCCTTCGTGTACGAGGCGCGGCGAATGCCGTGCCGCTCCTCGGCGTCGTCATGGCCGTCGTGCTGCTGCACGCGCCCGTGCGCGAGATCGCGATCATCGTGTTCGCGGGCCTCGCCGTCTGGATGACGCCCGCCGCGGTGCGACAAGCCAATGGTTTCACCGTCGGGCCGATGATCGAGGTCGCCGTGCTGTTCGCGGGAATCTTCCTCACCATGATCCCGGCGCTTGAGATCCTGCGCGCTCGTGGCACGGAGCTCGGCGTGACGAGCCCCGCGCAGTTCTTCTGGGCCACGGGGATCCTGTCGTCGTTTCTCGACAATGCGCCGACCTATCTCACGTTCTTTGCGCTGGCCCAGGGGCTGGGCCTCGTCAACGAGGTGGCCGGCATGCCACACGGGATCCTCGCCGCGATCAGCGCCGGTGCGGTCGCGATGGGGGCGAACTCCTACATCGGCAACGCGCCCAACTTCATGGTGAAGGCCATCGCGGACGAAGCCGGCATCGCGATGCCGAGCTTCGTCGGCTACATGATCTACACCGCGGTCGTCCTGACGCCCGTGTTCGTCGTGGCCACGCTGATCTTCTTCTGACCGGCGCGACGTTCCCCGGACGGGAACCTTACGTCTCGTACCGCTCCCGCAGCCATTGCCGCCACTCCGTCCACGCCGTGCCGAGAGGAAAGTCACGGACGATGTCGGTCGGCGTCGTGAGGCGATACCGCACGGGGTGCGTCACCACGGAGCGCCACGCGGCGCTCATGTCTTGAGCATCCGCGAGCGCGGGCGACGTGACGCGCCGTCGCAGCTCGCGATTCGCCTCGGGCACGACGTGGACGTGGAGCCACGTCGTCGCGCCGAACTCGGCGTGTCGCGCCATCTGCCACAGCAGGAGCGTCTGACGCATGAGCTGGTAGAACGGTTCGTAGAAGAGTCGGGCGTGATCGTCGTGCCGGATCGGGGCGTCCGGATCGTCGAGGAGAGGGCGATACGTCTCGATCCGCGATGTGCCCTTGCGCGACGTCGCGACGGAGAGACCCACCGGGTAGACCTCGGACAGCATCCATTCGATGCCCACGAGCACGCGACGAGCATCGGGCATCGCGACGACCATGAGAGCGTCGAGCGCGGTGGCGTTTCGGCCCCGGCTCTCGGGCGCCCAGCCGCGCTCACCGAGGTAATTCTGCTGACCGATCCATTCGTAGGTGAGGAACCCGTCGTCGACGGAAACGACGTCGAGAGCACCGGGAACCAGCGTGCGTGCCACGGCGAGCGCGAGGGGCCGGTCGAGCCGGGCCGGCTCCAGATGGTTGACGCACGCGAGCTGCGACGACACGACGTTGCGCGAGGGGCCCTTGCCACCCCACCACGCGATGTGCCGCGCGCGGAAGAACGCGACGACGCGCTCGTGCAGGGGCGGGTACACGGTCACGTCGGTCTCGGCCCGCGCGCGGTCATCGGAAGTCACTTCCGGGACGCCGGCGACGAGTGCCAGCACGTCGTCCGCCGCCTGGTCAATGGCGCGCTCGATCGCGTCGATCTCGTCACCCTCGAAGCGGGTGAGGACGTGGTCGACCACGTCGTCCTTGCGCTCGGGACGACCGACGCCGACCTTCACGCGTCGGAGATCTGACGTGCCGAGCGCGTCGATGATCGAGCGCACGCCGTTGTGACCGCCGGCACTGCCCTTCATTCGCGTGCGAACGACGCCGAGCGGCAGGTCGATGTCGTCGTAGACGAGGATCAGGTCGGGCGGCTTGGCGTGCAGCTTCCGGAGCGCGCGCGCGACGACGGGGCCGCTCACGTTCATGAACGACTCCGGCTTCACGAGCGCCACGGACTGGTCGCTCGCGCGCGCTTGCGCCAGGTGGAAGTCGCCGCTCTCGCGCCAGCTGGCGTCGAGGCGTTCGGCGAGGCGATCGACGACGCGCTGGCCCACGTTGTGGCGGGTCCCCCGGTACTTCGGACCCGGGTTCCCGAGTCCCACCACGACGTGGGCCACTGCTGACGCCCCGAGCTACTTCTTGGGTGCCTTCTTGTCGTCCGCCTTGCCGGCCTCCTCGCCCTCCTTCTTGCGCTCGGAGAGGACTTCGGGCTCGGCGGTCGCGGTGGCAGCGGGCGCCGCGGCAGCGGGCGTCTCCTCGGCCATCGGCGCGGAGACGGTCACGACGGCCTGCCCGCGGTCGTTGAGGACCCTCACGCCCTCGGGCACCTGGATGTCGCCGACCGTGAGGACCTCGCCGATGTGCAGCGGCGTGACGTCGACGTCGAGACGCTGGGGAATCTGGGTCGGCAGCGTGGAGATCGTCAGCTCGTGCAGGACCAGGTTCAGGATGCCCTTCTGATCCTTGACGCCCACCGCTTCACCCACGGGGTGCACGGCCACGCGCACCGTGATGGCGCGATCGGCCGAGACCTCCTGGAGATCGACGTGGAGGAGCGCCTCGGAGACGGGATGGAACTGCAGCTCCCGGATGACGGCCATGCGCGTGGTCCCGTTGCTGCTCCCGTCCGTCTTCAGCGTGAGCAGCTGCGTGGTGCCCTCGTGGCCATGAATGATGCGCAGCACGGCGCGCGGATCCACCGTCACGGGCTCCGGGGCTGCGCCGCCGTAGATCACGGCCGGCACACGCCCTTCGCGGCGCAAGCGCTTGGCCACCTGCTTGCCGGTGCCCTCGCGACGGGCAATCGTGAGCTCCTGCATCTCCATTCGGGTGACTCCTTCTTCGATGTGAGATTGACGGCTACACGAACAGCGTGGATACCGACTCTTCGTCGTGGATGCGCCGGATCGCCTCGCCGAGGAGCGGCGCCACGCTCAGCACGGTGACCCGCGCGGCGCGCTTCTCCTCGTTCACGGGGATCGAGTTCGTCACGATCACTTCCTCGAGTGGCGAGTTCTTGATGCGGGTCACCGCGGGCCCGGACAGCACCGGGTGAACGCCACACGCGAGGATCCGTCGTGCCCCCTCGCGCTCGAGCGCGGTGACTCCCTGGATGAGCGTCCCGGCCGTGTCGATCATGTCGTCGATGACGACCACGTCACGCCCGCGCACGTCACCGATCAGGTGCATGACGACCGCGACGTTCGGCCCCTCCCGGCGCTTGTCGATGATGGCCAGTCCGGCGCTCAGGCGCTTGGCGAGCGCGCGCGCCCGCTCCACGCCGCCTGCGTCAGGCGAGACGATCACCGGATCGCGCAGATCCTTCTTGCCCAGGTAGTCGATCATCACGGGGGCCGCGAAGAGATGATCGACCGGGACGTTGAAGAAGCCCTGGATCTGCCCCGCGTGCAGGTCGAGCGCGAGCACGCGGTCGACGCCCGCCGCCTCGAGCAGGTCGGCCACGAGCTTGGCCGTGATCGGCACGCGAGGCTGGGCCTTGCGGTCCTGACGGGCGTAGCCGTAGTAGGGCAGCACCGCGGTGATGCGGTGCGCGGACGCGCGCTTCAGCGCGTCGATCATGACCAGGAGCTCCATCAGGTTGTCGTTGACGGGCGGGCACGTCGGCTGGATCACGAAGACGTCGGCGCCCCGCACGTTCTCGTTCACCTGGACGAAGATCTCGTCGTCCGAGAAGCGCGAGACCTCGGCGTCAGAGACGGGCAGGTGGAGCGATTGCGCGATCTCCTCCGCGAGAGGGCGATTCGCGTTCCCCGTGAACAGCTTCAGCTCGTATGACATGGATGGCCTCACCGAGTCTGGTTGGGGCGGGAGGATTCGAACCTCCGAATACGGGATCCAAAGTCCCGCGCCTTGCCGCTTGGCCACGCCCCAGCGTCACTGTCAACCACGTCGTGTCCCCGCTCGCTTGATGCGTACGGCCGGACCGCGCATGGTGCGCACGGCCCAGCATTGCCACGATCCCCGCGTCATCCGCCGCCGGATCTGCCGCGCCTGCTCGAACGACCGCGCCACGGCGAACACCGTCGGCCCGCTGCCCGACATGATGGCGCCCAGTGCCCCGGCCGCGACCAGCGCGGCTCGCATCCGAGCGATGTCCGGGTGGACCGGCATCACCGCGGCCTCGAGGCCATTGTAGAGGGTCGCGGCGATGCGTGCCGGACGTCGTGTGGCGAGCGCGCCGATGAGGGCCCCGCACCTCGTGCCGTCCGTGTACATGGTCCGCGTCACCCGTCCATACGCCTCGGCGGTGCTCACCGCGACCCCGGGATTGGCCAGGACGAGGGCCAGCGGGGCCCCCGCGACCGGCCGCAGGCGCTCGCCACGTCCCGTTCCCAGTGCGACGCCGCCGCGAAGGAAGAACGGGACGTCCATGCCGAGTGTGACCGCCACCTCGGCCAGCCGCGGCGTCGACCATCGAAGCTGCCACAGGCGGTTGAGGCCGAGCAGCACCGCGGCAGCATCCGACGAGCCGCCCCCGAGTCCCGCCGCGACGGGAATCCGCTTGTCCAGCGTGATCCGAACACCGCGATCGATCTTCCCCGCCTCACGCAGCGCCACCGCAGCCCTGACGGCCAGGTTGCTCCCGTCCGTCGGGATGCCGCCCGTCTCGCAGGTCAGCTCGACCGTGTCGCTCTCTTCCAGCGTGAGCCGGTCGGCCAGGTCGATGGTCTGCAGGACCGTCGCGATCTCGTGGTAGCCGTCCGCCCTCCGGTCGAGCACCTCGAGGGCCAGGTTCACCTTCGCCGCGGCGGTGAGCACGAGGCGACGCACGCGAGGTCTGGACAAGGCGGAGACGGTACCATGTCGCCGCGCGCCCGGTCAACGGAGCGGCTGTATTTTCGCGCTCTTGGGGACTGCGAAGGTGAAGCGCTCATCGTCGATTCCCCCGTCGATCACGAGGCTCTGATACCTGACCGTCGCCGTCACGAGACCCTCCGCGGCGTCGAGGTCCAGGCCGCGGAGGACGTCGCCGTCGCGCTGGAACGCGACGCGCGCGACGTAGCGTCCGCCGATGATCTCGAGTCGGCTCACGACGCCCGTCGCGAAGTCCATCCACACGCGCTGCTGGTGGAGCGCGCCGATGAGCTGCAGGGACGGCCCGTACTGGTCCGCGGGAAGGATGTCGGCGACCCGAAGATCCTTCGGCACGACGGTGCGTCCGGCCAGGATTGCGACGGCGTCGTCGGGGTCCACGGCGAGGCTCAGCATGCTCGCCGCGGTCTCGGCGTCGGCGGGACCGGCCGTCGCCTCGTTCGAGGCGGCGTTGTACGCGGTGAGCTGTCCGCGGTGAATCGCGAGCACGAAGAGCGGAGCGCCGAACGGCGACAGGGCTTCGAATCGGAGCGACGCCGGGGCCTTGGCGAGCAGCACGCCGTTGAATCGCTGGCGCTCGCCTCTGCGGGTGACGACGATGTCGGCGAGCGCGCGGAGGTCGGAGAACGCGTGCCAGCGCGCGATGAGCAGCGCGACCGCGGCGCGCGCCTCCTCCGTCACGGGCTCGCGGCGCGCGGGGATGGCCACCGCGCAGCCGCCCGCGACGAACAGGACGAGAAGGCTACTGAGGAAGGTTCTTCGGCCGCTCACCCGCGCCCGCCGACGTCCGCTGGCGGCGTCTCGCCTCGTCCACCTTCTTCCGCACGCCGTCGGACTCCGGATCGAGCGAGAGGGACTTTTCCCACGCCACGAGCGCGTCGGGCTCGAGGCCGTTCTTGGCGTACGCGTCGCCGAGGTGTTCGAAGATCACGGGATCTTCCTTGGCCTTCTCGACGGCACGCTTCAGCTCGCGAAGCGCGTCGGGGTAGCGACCCTGCATGTAGTACGCCCAGCCCAGGCTATCGATGAAGTAGCCGTTGTCGGGCTCGATCTCGAGCGCCTTCGAGATGAGCTGGATGGCCTCGTCGAGGTTCTCCTTGCGCTCGACGTACATGTACCCGACGTAGTTGTAGGCCTCGGCGTGACGGGGATCGATCGCGAGCACGGACCGGAACGCCTGGACGGCGTCGGCGAACTTCGCCTGCTTCTCGTACACCACGCCCAGCTGGAAGAGCAGATCCTTCTGCTTGTCGTCCAGGCTCAGGCCTTCCTTCAACGTCTCGACCGCGCGGTCGTACTGCTTGTCCCGGAAATACGCGGTGCCGAGATAGAGGAAGAGCTCCGGCCGCTTCGGCTCGAGATTCACCGCCTCGCGCAGCACGCGGATGGCTTCCTCGTTACGCTTCGCGCGACCGTGCAGGAAGCCCAGCTGGACGCGGGCGTCGACGGAGCGGGGGTCCGCGCGCAGGATCCGCTCGAGCTCCACGCGCGCCTCGTTGTCCTTGCCCCCGTCCATGTACGTGGTGGCGAGGAAGTACCGCGCGCGCAGGTTGGTGGGGTCGAGCACGATGGCGCGCCGGAACGCGTCGCTCGCGCGGTCCCACATCTTCTGCTCGTAGTACACGGCGCCGAGCTTCAGCCACACGCGGGGGTCGCGCGGCGCGGCGTCGGCCAGCGTCTCGATCTCCTTCTGCGCCTCCTCGAAGCGGCCAAGCCGCAGGAGCAGGTCGCCCAGCCGTTCCACGAACGCGGGGTTGTCCGGGTTCGCCGCGGCGGCACGCCGGTAGACGTCGATGGCGGCGTCGGGCTCGTGCCGCGTCTCGTGGACGTAGCCGAGCGCGGTCCACGCGGCGTCGTTGTCGGGGTCGATCTCCACGGCGCGTGAGAGCCGGCTGATCGCCTCGTCCCACGACTCCGACTCGATGGCGAGACGACCGAGCAGGAACTGCGCCTGACCGAGACGCGGCCGGCGCTCGGTGAGGCGCAAGAGCACCGAGCGGGCCTTGTCGAAGTTCTTCTGCTCGACGTAGTACCGCGCGAGGGTGAGATACGGCTCCTCGGCGTCCGGGTTCAGTGTGATCACCTGCTCGAGCTCACGCTCGGCCTCGGGGTAGCTCTTCTGCGAGCGCAGCAGCTCGGCGAGCGCGAGGTGAGTCGATGGCGACGTCGGCGCAAGCTCGACCGCCTTGCGCGCGGCCGCGACGGAGTCCGCCACGGGCGCGTCGGTGCGCACGAGCCACTGCGAGAGCTGGACCCAGAGGAAGGCCGAGTTCGGATCGTCCTTGAGGGCGGCCTGCAGCTCCAGGACGGCGTCCTTGAACTGGCCGTTCTGCGCGTGCATCTGCGCGGCCGTGTAATGGAAGTAGGCGTTCGCCTTCGCGTCAGGTCCGGCCGCGCGGGGGCGACGGACCACTTCGGTGGCCGCGACATCGGGAGAGGAGACGACGGACGACGTCGCACAGCCGGTCGCCGCCACGCCGAGCAGGACGATGACGGAGAGTCGCAACGTACGCAGGCTCATGAGACAGCACCTCGTGATCGTGAAAAGCGTCTCGCCGTCGTGAGCAGGCGGCGGGCGGCCGAGGCGACTTCCTCGTCGTGGATGACCGACACCGTGTGCTCGATGTCGCGCGCTTCCTCGGCGGTGAGGCGTGGCGGACGCGGCACATGCGTGCGACGTGCGGGCGCATCGCTTGCCACCGTGCCCATGACGAAACGCAGCGAGCGGATTTCCGGGACGTGCTCGCCGAGGCGACTCGTGAGCTCCCCCTGGCGCAGGGTCAGCTCGTGGAGCCAGGGCGAATTATCCACGACGATGGTCAAACACCCGCCGTCGAGGCGTCCCGGTTGCGTCCGCCGGGCCACGTCGGGACCCACGATGAGCGCCCAGCGGGTACGGAGTCGGATTTCGTGGAGTCGCTCGGCCATCTGAGGGAGCGCGCTCGCGACCAGATCCGCGACACGACGCGGCGCGAGCTTCTTCATCTCGCGCCATGATACCGCGAAATTGACGGCCCCCTGCCCCCCCTTTATAGTGGCTCAAATCATGGCGAAACCGCGTCGCGGCGATACCCTCGCTCTGACCATCGACGACCTCGCGTTCGGCGGCGAAGGGGTGGGCCGGATCGACGGGTACGTCGTCTTCGTTCCGGGCGGGATTCCGGGCGACCGACTCAAGGTCCGCCTCACGGAGAGCCGAGCCCGGTACGGCCGAGCGGTCATCGAAGGGGTTGAGGCGGCCTCCCCGGATCGAGTGACTGCGCCGTGCCCGTATTTCGGCCGGTGCGGTGGCTGCCGGCTCCAGCACATCTCGTACGCCGCCCAGCTTGCGTTCAAGGAGAAGCAAGTGCGCGACTGTCTGGACCGGCTGGGCGGGCTCGGCTCGTCCGTCACCGTTCGGCCGATCCTTCCGGCGCCGGACGTCCTCGGCTACCGCAACAAGATGGAGTTCACGGTGGCTGGCAGCAACGACGCGCCCGTCGTCGGCCTCCACCAGGCGGACCGCTACGACGTCGTGCTGGATATCGACCGCTGTCTCCTGCAGTCGGACACCATGAACACGCTGCTCACCGAGATGCGGCGCGAGACGCGCGAACGTGGGCTCAGCGTGTGGCAGGCGCGCGGCCGCGAGGACGGAGAGGGCCTGCTCCGCTTCATCACGCTGCGGGACGGACGGAACACCGGGGAGGCGATGGTCAACATCGTGGCGTCCGCGCCGGACGTCGCCGCGCTGGCTCCCGTCGCTTCGTCGATCGCTGCGCGGGTGCCGGGCGTCACGGTGCTCCTCAACGTCAACGATAAGAAGGCGAGCGTCGCCGTCGGCAGCGAGGAGCACGTGCTGGTCGGTCGCGATCACATCCGTGAGTCACTCCACGGCGTGACGTTTCAGGTCTCGGCGAACTCGTTCTTCCAGACCAACACGCGGCAGGCGGAGCGCCTCTTCGAGATCGTCACCGACGCCTGTGAGCTCACCGGGCAGGAGACGCTCGTCGATCTCTACTCCGGGACGGGCGCGATCAGC
>JBKPPN010000294.1:0-7737 GCA_046733575.1 Candidatus Methylomirabilota bacterium
CCTTGACGCGCCCCCACGACGCCCCGCCGAGCCGATCCAGCTTTGCCGCCTCGGACTCCGCGCCGAGGTACTTCGAGATGAGCTCGAGCCGCTCGACGGGCAGGTAGAGCTGATTGCCGTCCGCGTACTCGAGGAGGAGAAAGTCGGCGTCGCGATCGCCCACCGACATCGTGCGCAGGCCGAGATAGCGACCGATGCCGTGGTCCTCATGCACGATCAGGTCACCGATGGCGAGATCGGTGAACGAGGTGAGCTCCGCGCCGCGCTGGTACTTCGGTCGCTTGAGGCTGCGACGACGCGAGCCGAAGATCTCGGTCTCGGTGAGAACGATCAGCCCGAGGGCCGGGATGCTGAAGCCGGCGGAGCACTCGCCGACGACGATCCCGATCGGCTCCTCGCTCGCCAGCGTGACGTCGTCGAACACCTCGATGTCGTGCTCGCGCAGGATCTGGCGCAGGTGGTCGGCCTGACGCGCGTCGGCGGCGGTGAGGCGGACGCGGAAGCCCTCGGCGCGCCAACGCGCGATGTCGCCGGCGAGGTGCGTGAACTGTCCGCCCGAGCGGGGGACGGTCTGCGTGTCGACGACGATCTCGCGCACGCCCTCCGTCACGCCCGACGGCGCCGCCGACGTCTCGGCCACGATGCCGAGCTCGATCCACTGCCGCGAGGCGATCCGTTCGCGGATGGGCGGGCGGTCGGCCGTCTCGTCGGGCACGAGGTCGAGGACGCGCGCGTCGTCGATCACGACGGGCGCCGCGGCAGGGAGGTAGGTGAGCAGCGTGGCGGCGGCCTGGCCTTCGTCCTCGACGCGGTCGATGGGCAGGACGAGGAGCTCGTCCAGCGACGTGGTGGAGCGCTGCGACGTCGGGTCGAACAGCCGGATCGACTCCACGTCGTCACCGAAGAACTCCACGCGAGCGGGCGTGGTGTGGGCAGGAGAGAAGATGTCGACGATCCCGCCGCGCAGGCTCCACTGTCCGACCTCGACCACCGTCTCGACGCGCTCGTAGCCGGCCGCGTCGAGCGCCTCGAGGAGGAGCTCGCGGTCGAGGGCGTCGCCCACGCCGAGCCGCAGTGTCGCCTCGCCGAACCGGGACGGCGCGGGCAGCGCCATGTCGACGGCGCGTGGCGTGGCGACGACGATCACGGGCTCGCCGGTCAGCACGAGGCGCGAGACGACGGCGCGCTCGGCGTCGCCCTCGCGCTGACGGGCTCCGCGCCAGAGTCTCGGCTCGGGCTCGGGGAACTCGTGCGCGGGCGCGCCGAAGAAGCGCAGGTCCTGGGTCAGGCGATGCGCATCGGCGACACCAGAGACGAGCACCAGGATCGGACGGGGATCACGGGCGTGGAGTTCGGCCAGCAGCAGTGCGCGCGCCGCGCCCGCCGCTCCGACGACGCGCAGACGAGGATCGCCCTCGGCGATGGCTTTCGCGAGGTCGTTGAAGGCGTCCAACGTCTCGAGCGTCAACGACACGACCACTCCCACCCTACCACGCGCGCGGCGAAGCCGGGACTAACGGCCGCTCTTGGCGAGGTAGAAGCTCAGCGTCTCGAGCTCGATCGACAGGTCGACGTCCTTGAGCCGGACATCGCGCGGGACCTTCAGGCGCGCGGGGGCGAAGTTGAGCACGGCCTTGATTCCCGCCGCCACGAGCTGGTCGGTCACGGTCTGCGCGGCCTCCGCGGGGATGGCGACGATCGCGATGTGGATGCCGCGAGCCTTGACCTCGCGGCCCAGCTGCGCGCTCGGGAAGACCGGGACGCCATCGACCTCGCGATTCGCCTTCGCCGAGTCGTCGTCGAACACGGCCGCGATGCGGAAGCCTTGACGGCTGAAGCCTCGATAGTTGAAGAGCGCGGAGCCGAGATTTCCGAAGCCCACGAGCGCGACGGGCCACTCGCGGTCGAGCCCGAGGATCCGCTGCAGCTCCGCCTTCAGTCCGGACACGTAGTAGCCGATGCCGCGCACGCCGAACTCGCCGAAGTACGCGAGGTCCTTGCGTACCTGGGCGGAGTTGAGACCGAAGCGCTCGGCGAGATCGTGGGAGGACACCGTCTTGACGCCGTCCTCCTCGAGCTGGAGCAGGCAGCGCGTGTAGATGGAGAGACGGCGGATCGTCATCTCCGGGATCTTCGGCGGACGATAGCTCGAACGCGATGCCATCACGCACACCGGCGCCGGGAGCCCGGCGGACTCCCGGCGCCTCCGGGCACGCTCCCTACTTGATGGGCTGGACGAAGAGCAGGATCATCGCCACGACCAGCACGTAGATCGCGAGCGACTCGATGAGGGCCAGGCCGATGATCATGGCCGTCTGGATGCGCGCCGCGGCGCCAGGCTGACGGGCCATGGCATCCACCGCGGAGGCGATCGCCCTGCCCTGACCGAGCGCGCAGAGACCGGCCGCGAACGCCATCGCGAAGCCCGCCACGAGCACGGAGTAAGGTCCGACGAGGCTGCCGCCCTGGGCCGTCTGGGCGAGTGCCATGCCGGGAAACGCGAGAACTGCCATGCCTGCCAGGATCAGTGAACGTCGCACGAGCCCCTCCTCTTGGTCTTCCGTTGGGGATGCCGCGGCCGGCACTGCCATGCCGCGCCCGGCACCGTGGGCGCCCGTCAGGACACCCGGGTCTTAGTGATGTGCTGCATGGGGTTCCGCATGATGCTCGCCGTGCTCGGCATGTTCGATCGCTCCCGCGATGTAGAGCATCGTGAGCATGACGAAGATGAAGGCCTGGAGAAACGACACCAGGATCTTCAAGGGATACAGGAAGCCGACGGTGAACGCGATCATGATGATTCCGCCCAGGCCGCCCACCACCGCGCCGCCGAGGCTTCCCGACAGCGCCCAGCCGATCAGTCCGTCCAGCCCCATGAGAAAGAAGATGATCGCGAGCAGGATGTGGCCGCCCGTCATGTTGCCGAAGAGACGCAGGGAGAGCGAGAGCGGCCGCGCGAGATGGCTGATCGTCTCGATCGGGATCATGAGCGGCGCCAGCGCGGGGACCGGCCCCATGAAGTGCTTGAGGTACGTGCCGAGTCCCTGCGTCTTCACCCCGATCCAGTGATAGGCGAAGAACACGACGAGCGCGCACGCCGCCGTCGTGTTCAGGTTGCTCGTCGGCCCCGCGATCCCGGGCACGAGACTGAGCAGATTCCCCGTGAGGATGAACAGACCGAGCGTGGCGATGAGCGGCAGGTACTGACGGCCCGGCGGCCCCATCACGTCGTCGATCATCCCGATGAACTGCTCGAGCACGACCTCGAGGAAGTTCTGCACGCCCCGGGGGACGAGCTGCAGGTGGCGCGAGCCGACGTACGCGAGCCCGATCAGGATGATCATGGCGAGCCAGGTGTAGGTCACCTGATCCGGCGTCCAGGACCAGGGCAGATGGACGATGGGCGGATGCTCGATGGCGCCCACTTCAAACCTCCCGAGCGGTGTAGAGGCCGCGCGCGACGAGCGCGCACGGCAACGCCGTCACGCCGATGACGAGGGCCACGGGATGGATGACCCCGGTGGCGAGGAGCGCACCGAAGGCGCCGGTCACGGCCAGCATGCGAAGCGACGCGGTGACGACCCACACCCGGCGCGACGTGTCGACCGATGCCCGCATCACCCCGCGCGCGAGCCAGAGAAAGTTGAGCACCGCGAGAGCGCTGCCCGCGACCACGCCCAGGGCGGCCTGCGTGCCCGCGAGCCACGCGGCAGGAACGGCCACGCTGCCGGCGATGGCGCACGTCGCGATCGCGACTCCCGACGGCACGCTAGCTCTGATCATCCAGGTCCTGCTCGGCGTCCTTCACCGAGCGAAAGAGGTTCACGAACCCCGCGACAATCCCCAGCAGCAGACCGCCCAGCGTGAGCCACGGCGTGGTCCCCAGCCATCGATCGCCGAAGTAGCCGCCGGCCAGACCGATGACCGTGCAGAGGACCATGGTCATTCCGATCGAGGTCAGTTCGGCGAGCCCTTTCCAGGGCGACGGCTCCCTGGGTGGCGCCATGTGAAGAAGGACACTAGCACACGGTCCGCGCACGGACAAGACGGCGTAAGTCGTTGATTCGCCGAACATGGACGCCGAACGCGGCATGTCGGTCACGGACAAGCGTCGTGCGCGGTCGCGAGCCGGCGAGCGCTGTCTCCCGCTCTCCTCAGGCCTGCGCCCAGCCCCTCGCGCGCTCGACCGCGCGGTGCCATCCCGCGTACGCGTCGGCGCGCGTCGACGCCGCCATCGCGGGCACGAACGTTCGCTCGACCGTCGCCTGTGCACGGAGGACCTCCGGGGACGACCAGAGCCCCACCCCGAGTCCCGCCAGGTATGCGGCGCCCATCGCGGTCGTCTCGATCACCCGCGGCCGCGCCACCGGGACATCCAGCACGTCGGCCTGGAACTGACACAGGAAGTCGTTCGCCGCGGCGCCACCATCGACGCGCAGCAGACGCACCGGCGTGCCGGCGTCCGCCGTCATCGCCTCCAGGACGTCGCGACTCTGGAACGCGATCGCTTCGAGCGCCGCGCGCGTCAGGTGGGCGCGCGTCGTGCCTCGCGTGAGCCCGACGATCGTCCCCCGCGCGTACATGTCCCACCACGGCGCGCCCAGGCCGACGAAGGCCGGCACGAAGTACACGCCGCCGGTGTCGGCCACGGAGCGCGCCAGCGCCTCGCTGTCGCTCGCCTGCGGAACGACTCCGAGACCGTCGCGGAGCCACTGGATGGCCGCGCCCGCGATGAAGACGCTGCCCTCGAGCGCGTACGTGAGCCGCTCGCCGATGCGCCAGGCGATGGTGGTGAGCAGGCCATGGGTCGACGCGACGGCGCGCGCGCCGGTGTTCAGGAGCAGGAAGCAGCCGGTGCCATAGGTGTTCTTCGCCTCGCCCGGCGCGAAGCAGGCCTGCCCGAACAGCGCGGCCTGCTGGTCGCCCGCGATCCCCGCGATCGGCACGCCGGCGGGCAACCAGCCCAGGTCCGCGGTTGCCGCGATGACGCCGGATGACGGCACCACCTCGGGCAGGATCGCTCGCGGCACGCCGAGCGCGTTCAGCATCTCGTCGTCCCAGGCGCCGCTGACGAGGTCGAGGCACAGCGTTCGCGACGCGTTCGTCGCGTCCGTGGCGTGAACCCGTCCGCGCGTGAGCTGCCATACGAGCCAGCTGTCCACCGTGCCGAACGCCAGCTCACCGCGCTCGGCGCGCGCCCGCGCACCGTCGACGGCGTCCAGCAGCCAGCGAATCTTGGTGCCCGAGAAGTACGCGTCGAGGACCAGCCCCGTCCGCGCGCGCACCATCGGCTCGAGACCGTCGGCGCGCAATCGGTCGCACAGGCCGGCGGTGCGCCGGCACTGCCAGACGATGGCGCGATGGACGGGCGCACCGGACGCGCGATCCCACCCGAGCGTGGTCTCGCGCTGGTTGGTGATCCCGATGGCCGCGATCTCTCCCGCAGGCACACGGGCCTGGGCGAGCGCGCGTTGCGCGCTCGCCTCCACGGTGGCCCAGATCTGCTTGGCGTCGTGCTCCACCCAGCCGGGCTCGGGATAGTGCTGCACCACCTCGGCGTAGCCGCGTCCGCGTACGCGCCCGTCCGGATCGACGACCAGCGACGTCGTCCCGGTGGTGCCCTGATCCAGGGCCAGCACGTACCGCCGGGGCGTCATCGTCCGAGGAGCCGCAGCGCGACGTCGGGCTGATCGGTGATCAGGACGTCGACGCCGAGGTCGATCATCCGCCGCATCGAGGTCTCGTCATTGACCGTCCACGCCGCGACGCCGACCGACGCGCCGCGCGCGGCGGTCATCGTGGCGGCGTCGAGGGCGGCGTGCTCGATGCCGAGATAACGCGCGCCGACGTCGGTCGTCCACCGCACCGCGTCGGAGGCCGCGGCGCCCTCGCGGGCGAGCCGCCCCTTCGAGACGAGCAACGCGGTGCGGATGCCGGCGTCGAGCGCTCTCACCCGGCGCACGGTCGGCGCCTCGAACGCCATCACGACGACCCGATCGCCGAGTCCGCGGGCCCGAACGAGGGCGAGCGCCTTCTCCTCGATCCCCGCATAGCGGACGCGATCGGGGCCCACCTTGATCTCGAGGAGCAGCTGCGCCCGCGACGTCGCCAGGAGGTCGAGCAGCGCGGCCAGTGTGGGCACGGGTTCCTCCGTCACCGTGCCATCGCGGGCCTTCAGACGCACGCCGGCGAGGTCGGCGAGCCGCTTGTCGCGGACCGGCCCGCTGCCCGTCGTGGTGCGATCGAGGGTGGGATCGTGCATGACGACGACCTCGCCGTCGGCGGTGAGATGGACGTCGGTCTCGAGGTAGTCGGCCCCGAGGGCCACCGCGTTCCGGAATGCCAGCAGGCTGTTCTCGGGCCAGAGATTGGAGCCGCCGCGGTGGGCGGCGAGCAGTGGCCCGGCCGCGTCCGCGCGTTCAGCGCCCGCGCCGACGATCATGAGCACCGCCATCACGAGCGCCGCGCCTCGTCGCATGTCCGTTCCCCTGCGTCGTGGCCATCGCCAGGACGGCGTATCTTAGCGTGCCGCGCGCGCACTGGTGCGCGCGTTGGACGAGCCGCCTCCGCGGCGCCACGCGCGATAGCGGGCCGGCGTGATCCCGAAGCCGGAGACGAACGCGCGGGTGAAGTGCGCCTGATCAGCGAAGCCGGCATCGCCCGCCGCGACGGCGAGCGCGTCGCCGCGCTCGATCGCCTCTCTCGCGCGGTCGAGACGCCGGAGAACGAGATACCGGTACGGCGTCGTGCCGTGCACGACGCGGAACTGTCGGCACAGCGCGTACCGACTCAACCCGGTGATCGCCTCGAGCTCTCGGGAATGCACCACGCGGCCGCTCTGGGCATGCAACAGCTGCCGCGCGCGGTCGACCGCCGCGGTGTCCACGCGCGGCACGGATGCGCGCCTCGTGGCGCCGTCGCCGGCCATGAGCGCCTCCACCAGGTCGACGACCACCGCGTCGACGCCGAGCGGCTCGAGCGGCGCGTCGAAGGCGGCGCGAATGGCGCGCCCAAGCGGCGCACTCGTCGCCACCGGCTCGCGCACGAACGGCAACGGATACGCGCGCCCGCCGCGCGTTCGCATGACCTCGGCCACGAGCGACGGATCGAGGTACACGATCCGGTACGCGAATCCGTCCGGGGTGCCGGCGCGCCCGTCGTGCGCCTCGTCGGGATGGAGCACGACGACCTCGCCCGGCATGCTGGTTCGCGTCGCGCCCCGGTAGTCGAACACCTGCACGCCCTGCTCCGTCACGCCGATCGCGTAGGTGTCGTGGCGGTGCCTGCGGTAGGCCTCGCGCCCGAGCCGCGCGGTCAGGAGCTCGACACCGGCCGCCGGCCGGCTCGCACGCATCCAGCTCTGCCCGCACGATCGTTCAAGACCTTCGCCCGAGGACCTGGTGTGCTGATCCCGCATCGCAGGAGGTAGCGTACGACGAGCGACCAGATCGCAGCCTTCCTCATCTTCGCGGTGGTCGCCGCGGTCACGCCAGGCCCCAGCAACGTCATGCTGACCGCGGCGGGCGCCCGCGCCGGCATCCTGAAGGGCGTCCCCTGCCTCCTCGGCGTCACGACCGGGATGGCCGTGATGATGTTCGTCGTCCCCCTCGGCCTCGGCACACTGGTGCTGACGCGGCCGGTGCTGCTCACGGCCCTCAAGTGGGCGGGCGCCGCCTTCCTGGTCTGGCTCTCGTGGAAGATCGCCACCAGCCGCACCACACCCGATACGTCCACGCC
>JBKPPN010000295.1:0-2797 GCA_046733575.1 Candidatus Methylomirabilota bacterium
TCGGCCTCGTGCCCCAGGGCCGCCGCGTGTTTCCGTCCCTCACGGTGCTGGAGAATCTCGAGGTCGCGCGGCGCGCCGGCGCGAACGATCGCGCCGACGGCGGCGGGCGAACGGCGCCGACGTGGACGCTCGAGCGCGTGCTCGAGGTGTTTCCGCGCCTGCGCGAGCGCGGCAAGAACCGTGCGAACAAGCTGTCGGGCGGGGAGCAGCAGATGCTCGCCATCGGACGCGCGCTGATGACCAATCCCGACCTGCTGCTGATGGACGAGCCGACCGAGGGCCTGGCCCCGCTGCTCGTACGCGAGGTCGGCCGCGTCATCGGCGATCTGAAGGGGAGCGGACTGTCGATCCTGCTCGTCGAGCAGAACCTGCCTCTCGCCCTGTCGGTGGCCGACCGCGTGCACATCCTGAGTCGCGGCCAGATCGTGCACTCCGCGAGCCCGGCCGCGCTGGCCGAGGATCACGACGTCCAGTCGCGGTATCTTGGGCTCTGAAGGGAGACGATCGATGCGCTTCGGGACGTACTTCTTCTTCCAGGCGCCGCCCGGCGTGTCGCACGAGGACGTCATCCACCACGAGCTCGAGCAGATCCGCTGGACGGAGGAGCTGGGCTTCGACGAGGCGTGGCTGACCGAGCACCACTTCATCGAGTACGGCCTCGCCGTCGACCCCGCCACGCTGGCCGCCGCCGCGGCCGCCCAGACATCGCGCATCCGGATCGGCTTCGCCGCCGCCATCCTGCCCTTCCACCATCCGATCCGGCTCGCCGAGCAGCTCGCCCTCGCCGACATCATCTCGCGCGGGCGGCTCGACGTGGGCGTGGGGCGCGGCAACCGCCCGGTGGAGTTCGCGGGCTATCGCGTGCCACAGGTCGAGAGCCGCGAGCGCTTCGAGGAATCCATCGACGTGATGCTGAAGGCGTGGACGCAGGAGCGTTTCAGTCACCACGGCCGCTTCTTCGACTTCGAGGACGTCCGCGTCCTGCCCAAGCCGCTCCAGAAGCCGACGCCGCCCATCTACCAGGTGGCCGTGAGCAAGGACGGCATCGAGAACACCGCCCTGCGCGGCTGGCCAATGCTGAACTCGGTGCTCTTCGGTCCCGTCGACCAGCTCGTGCAGAGCCGCGACATGTACGTGGAGGCGCTGCAGAAGACGGGACGCTCGCCGGCCGAGATCAGCGCGCTGCTCGGCAAGTGGGGCGTCTCGCGCCAGATCTACGTCGCGTCGACGGACGCCAGGGCCCTCGAGGAAGCCAAGGACGCCGAGATGTGGTACCAGGAGTCGTTCCGTCGCTTCGTGATCCCCGAGCGCATCTCCGACGCGCATCCCACCCTGCAGCCCGGATTCCGCGCCATGGCCGAGCGCCTGTCGAAGGTCACGTGGGAAGGCCTCGTGGCCGAGACGCTGGCCTTCGGCTCGCCGGACACCGTGGCTCGTCACATCGAGGTGATGCAGGAGATGGGCGTGGGGCAGGTGCTGTGCTGGATGAACTTCGGCGGCCTGCCGCAGGAGAAGATCCGCCGCTCCATGGAGCTCTTCGCCAGGGAAGTGATGCCCCGGTTCCGTCGATGAGGGGGCGCGCGTCCGCGGCGGCGCTGCTCGCGCTGGTGATCGCGGTCGCGCCGACGTCCGCGCCGACGTGCGCGCACGCCGCCGACGTCATCCGCGTCGGCTTCCTCGGTCCGCTCAGCGGGATCTTCGCCCAGGCCGGCACCGACATGCGCGACGGCCTGCGTCTGGGCTTCGAGCAGCTCGGCTACCAGGCGGCGGGCAAGAAGATCGAGATCGTCGAGGAGGACACCGAGGGCGTGCCGGCCACCGCGCTGGCGAAGTACAGGAAGCTCGTGACCCAGGACCGGATCGACGTCCTCACCGGCGTCCTCCTCGTCAACATCGGCTACGCGCTGGCCCAGCCCATCGAGCGCGATCAGCTCCCGACGATCTTCCTCACCACGCCGGACGACCTCACCAAGCGCAAGCGCACGAAGTGGATCGTGCGGAGCGCCTTCAGCGCGAGCCAGCCCATGCACGCGTTCGGCGACTACGCGGCGAGGACGCTCAAGTACAAGCGGGTCACCGCGGTGGCCATGGACAACGGCTTCGGCCACGAGCAGGTGGCCGGCTTCCAGCGCACGTTCGAGGAGCTGGGCGGCCGCATCACGCACAAGATCTTCGTCCCCCTCAACGCCATGGACTTCGCGCCCTACCTCGGTCAGATCCCGCGCGACACCGATGCGGTGCTCGCGGTCTTCGTCGGCGGACAGACGGCGCGCTTCATGAAGCAGTACAGCGAGTACGGTCTGAAAGCGCGCATCCCGCTCCTGGGCGGCAGCCCGTCCACCGACGAGCACGTCCTGCGCACGATGACGGGCGACGAAGCCGTCGGTGTGATGAGCGCGGTGGCGTGGAGCGACGCGCTCGACACGCCGGCCAACCGCACCTTCGTGAAGCTGGTCGAGAGCAAGCTGGGCAAGACACCCGCGTTCTTCCATCTCGCCCTGTACAGCGCCGCGCGCTGGATCGCCGAGGCCGCCAAGACGACGGGGGGCGCGGTCGAGGATCGCGAGAAGTTCGCAGCCGCCATCCGCCGCGCCAGCGAGACCGTCGACGACCCGCGCGGCCCCATCAAGCTCGACGAGTACGGCAACCCGACGCAGAACTTCTACATCACCCGCGTCGAGCGTGTGGGCGGACGCCTGCAGAACACGCCGATCCACACGTACCCGATGGTGAGCCAGTTCTGGACCTACAAGCCCGACGACTTCCTGCGCGCGCCCGCGTACGGGCGCGACTATCC